>BDTO01000074.1 GCA_002897855.1 bacterium BMS3Bbin05 | reverse complement strand
ATCATCATTGATGATATCGGATATGTACAGCAGGAAAAGGAAGAAATGGAGGTCCTTTTCACACTCCTGGCTGAACGATATGAACAGGGTAGTGTTATGATTACGTCAAATCTGCCCTTTTCAAAGTGGGAAAAGATATTCAAAGATCCCATGATGACAGCTGCGGCAGTCGACCGGATTGTGCACCACAGCGTAATTCTGGAACTCAATATTGCCAGTTAGCGTATAAATACGGCTAAAAATCGAAACTTAAAGGAGGCAAGCTGATTATTCACTGAAATCCATTTAGGGAATTATAATTGTCGCTGCTCGGGAAAAATAGTTGACGTTTTACAATTTGACCTACATCCGCCCACACCCACCCTACTGGTAATTTCACTAAATTTGATGCATCAGGTCCAGCAGGTTCCTTATACTTTATCTTCCATTTCTCATCCTTCGGCTCTTTACCTTTTGCCCTCATCTTTTCTAATTCAGTCTCTCCCCATTTCCTCCTCCGCTCAACAAGAGCCCGTTTAAGAAGCTCACTCGCTGGCTCAATATCAGGATGCTGCTCTCTCCACTCCTCCGTCAACTTCCCTTCAACAGCAGCCTTGAGGACAGAGGCTTTGTAGCGCTTGAGGTTGGCTTTAATTCTTTTGAGTGCAGCCACAGCTTCATCCAGGCGGGAAAACTGCTTCTCAATCTCAGCAACAATGCGTTTTTGTTCATTCAGGGGGGCAAAAGGTATTGAAATAGCTCTCAAATCTGAACCTGCAATGGCCTTGAAAGTGGTCCCCGTGCCCATCTTGGAAAACTCTCGTTCAATACTTCGCAAATAGAAAAAAATGTATAAATAGTCTATTCCGCTAAAAGGACGAATTGCCGCCAATCCACGACCAATGCAACATTCCGAAGGCGCAATATTTGTTGGTCCAACTGGTGCTCTAACCGAAATGAGAAGATCGTTTTTCTTAGCAATCTTTTTAGGTTTTGAACACCATTTAACCGCAGTTGGATAACGCGCACCGAACTCTGCTTTCCCTTGAAAGAAAGGCAACCCAATAGCCTTTTCATTGTAGGTTGACGATGGAGGAGATTGACCGAGAATTATCTCACAAAGATCGGTTAGCTTAACGATTTCCCAATTCTTCACGCCGCCAGCACCTCATTCAATTCCTATAAAATAGCTCGGCAGGGGCTAACGGATGTTCACCCTGCGTTTAGAAGTTTACAGCCCTCTTTATCTTCTTAATCTGCCTCTCAACATAATACTTCGCTGGAATAAGCTCTGAAACACTGGTCTTGTATCTGTTTAGATTTCTTCTTGATAACCATCCATGATGCTGAAGCACACCTACAACGATTGCTGGGTTTATTTTTAACTCTTCTGCACCATTGAGCACCCTCTTTTGAGAGATATATTTTCTGAGGGGTTCAAAATACTGTAAAACCTTGTCAGCTTTCAGTATCTTCTCAGCGAATTTATTTGCCTCTTCTTCCTGTTCTGTTTTTAAATCGTCCAGATTATCTATAAAAAAGTCATCCTTGTTTTTCAGGTGCAATAATATATGGCCTATCTCATGGGCAATTGTGAACCAGAAGTTATCCACCCTGTCATATCTTTTCGTATAAACAATCACAGGGTTGTCTCCATCAAAAAAAGATGCACCGTCTATATAGGTCTTCTGTAAATGGCTTAAAACAAAAAACTTTATCCCGGCTTCGTTTAAGGCTTCAAGGAGTAATTTGACTCCGTTGACGGATGCTGTATACTGATGGAAATTCGTTGCCAGGGAATCAAGTTTGAGCTTATTATATGGCCCGGCTTTAAAATACTTTGCACATTTTTTTGCCATCTTAAACCATGTTAGTGCATAGTATTTGTTATATTGAGTGAAGGCCTCTGACTTTCTGAAATTCGGCATAATAAATTTATCCATAAAGGAAAGGTCCATCTTTTCAATACCCCAGAACCGTTTAACCTGTTCTATCAATCCATTGGTATCCCTGATTTTATCCAGCCAGCCTTTCTTTATCATTTCATTTACAGGCATTCGCTTATATATTTCCGCCCTGATCTCCACATCTTTCGATTTGGAATCCCCTTCCTTTAATCTCAATCTATAATTAGTATCGAGATTCATCCAGTACTGAGGCGATTGTCCAAATGCCCTGCTCAGGAGCTTTGCCATCTCTATGGTTATGGACTGTTTATTCTGAATCAGTTTGTTTACAGACTTCAGAGAAACCCCTAAAATACTTGCAAGGTCTTCCTGCCTCCAGTTGCGGGCTTCCAGTTCTTCTTTAATGAATTCTCCCGGGCCTATGTTTAAGAAAGGTTTATACTTTACTACCATTGTTAATCTCCATAATGTTTTGAAATCTTTAAAATATAGACTGTCCCTCTTGTCCTTTCTTCATCCTCCCATTCAATCTCCATCTCTAACCTGTATTTATTATCCAACCGCAGGGAAAATCTGTTTTCAAAACCCTGAAGACGTTCAAAGTTCAGTGAAGAAGTCTTCCATAAATCGTATATGTTAACGGCAGCCTCTATTTGCTGCATTCTCATAGAGAATTTCTTAATAACTCCGGTGGGAAGTGGATACTTTCTGGCCTTTCCTTTTTGATAAAGATGAACAAGGTGTCTGTTCTTGAATTCAACCTGCAAGATGTGATCCTCATCTTATTTAATAGTTTAACCAAGATTTAAAAAAATGTCAAGTTAAATTTAACCTTAAAGGTTAAAATAGAATATCACTTTTTACGCTGCCAGCACCTGTCTGCTTTCAGCGCAGGGGAACATTCCCACCTCACTTCTTATATTAAGCAGCCAGTACTTCATTAAGTTCGTCCAGTAAAGTCCACAAATCTTCTCCAAACACTTGATAGACCTTGCCCAAGCCACCTTCAGGTTTAAACGGAACAGAATCGAAATCATCCTTTTCAATACCAAGACTTCCAATAATATGGTCTTTGATCATCCCAAGCCAGTAGAGTTGTTCTTCAGTAAATTCCTTACCGGTCGTCTCCTGTTTTGACAGCCATTCATCATACCTTTTCTGAATATGCTCTGCAAAAGGCTCCAACTCAGCTTCCTGATGCAAAGCAAATCGAATCAATGAAACCAGATCAGTAAGTATCTTCTGTGCACTTACACCCCTTACCTTCGATTTTTCCAGGGCAGCATAGGCATCCCAGAGCCGGTCAACACGCCAGAGGTATGGGGGCTTTTCTATTATGCTCGCAAGCTCTTTGATCTGCTCAAAACGGAGTCTTTCCTTGTACGGTTTACTATACAGTACCTGTAAGGCAGTTATCTCATCTTTATGATCTTTAATGAATTGCTCAAAAGAGGTTACCATGCCTTTAGCTTTTTCCAAAGCCTCAGCACTAAATCCCACTTCTGTGACTTCATCTTTACTTACAGTATCAATCGTCTGGTCGATAGTTTTATGTAATTCAATAAGTTTCTTGCGAAGATTCGGATTATGAAGAGGTTTTACTGCTTCTATTTTCATTTTATCAGCAGCCTGTTTGATCTGCTCTGCTGTCGGCTCTTTAACTCTGAGATTTTCTATCATGGCCTGTTCTATATGATTGTCAGGATTGACTGCCTGAACAAGATCGCCTGTCAATTCCTTAAGGTCTTTGCCTCCGCTGAGTTCCTTAATTTCAGCCTTATCCTCCGGACTGATCTTTTTATCCAATCTTGCAAGTCTTCCGGCTATGGATGAAAGGACATCATCCTCAATATTTCCAAGGGCAACTGCCTGAAGAAGCTTTTCCAGAGAAACAGTTCTCTTCTTTTCCATGGGACTGGAATCAGTCTTGTCCTTCTCACAGACACCAACAGCATCGACAATGATGAAATGTGTTTTGCTTTTGGCATCAGGAGTTACTGACTGTAAATCATTGTCATTAATAACCCGCACTCCACGTCCTTTCATCTGCTCAAAATAGGACCTGGACTTTACTGAGCGAAGGAAAAGAACTATCTCTAATGGTTTTACGTCCGTACCTGTGGAAATCATATCTACAGTCACTGCAATTCTCGGATTGTAACTGTTTCTGAATGAGGCTATAAGGTCATCCGTACTCATGCCGGTTGTTTTGTACGTAATTTTTTGGGCAAATTCATTCCCTTTCCCAAACTCTTCCCTGACAATCTTTACAATATCCTCTGCATGTGAATCATCTTTAGCATAAATGAGGGTCTTTGGTACTTCTGTACGTCCGGGAAATATCTCAGCAAAGAGTTTATCCCTGAACGTCTTAATGACTGTCCTGATCTGGTCTATTGACACAATATCTTTATCAAGCTGGTTTGCATTATATTCCAGCTCCTCATCCAGCCTTTCCCAGCGCACAGCGCGGGTCTCCCGATCACGCTTGTCAACGTAGTACCCTGCATCAATTGTTGAACCTTCCCGGGTGATTTGTGTACGAATCCGGTAAACGTCATAATTTACATTGACCCCATCAGCTACCGCCTGCTCATGGGGATATTCCATGACTAAATTCTGACGAAAGAAACCAAAGGTCTGCTTGTTGGGAGTAGCGGTAAGCCCGATAATAAATGCATCAAAATACTCAAGAACCTGACGCCACAGGCCATAGATCGATCTATGGCATTCATCAGTGACAATGATATCGAAGGTTTCTGGAGGAATATCACAGTTATATTCAACAGGCGGGGGTTCTTTATAAAGATCGCTATGGTCAAATATTGATTCCTCATCAAGCTCTTCATCAATTTCCTCACCTTTAAGTATGGAATACAATCGCTGGATAGTAGAGATGCATACCCGTGCGGTTTTATCTATCTGATTTGATTTAAGCTGCTGGACTATATATTCCTCAGTAAACTTGAAAGGACTGTATGGAGATCCAAATTGCTTAAATTCTTTGAGAGTCTGGCGGCCAAGATTAGCCCTGTCAACGAGAAATAAGACCCGATTGGCTTTGGCAAATCTGATGAGACGGTAGATGGAATTAACAGCAGTAAAGGTCTTACCACTTCCGGTAGCCATCTGAATAAGAGCACGGGGACGATTTTCAGCAAGAGATTTCTCAAGATTCTTAATTGCCCTGATTTGCGCAGACCAGAGGCCTTCTTCACTGAGCGGTGGCATGTAGTGGAGGCGTTCACAAACAGTTTTACCTCGAAAGCCATATTCTTCATGTGATTCTGCAGCCTTATCATATTCAACTTTCTCATCGAGCCATCCGGCCAATGTTTCAGGACGGTGAAAAGAAAAAACCTGACGAGAACGAGCGTCAGGTTCAAAATAATTGGTAAACCTGGTTTCTACCCCAGTTGATTGATAACAAAATGGTAAAGGATTATCCCAGGCAGGCAAAACATCTGGAAGGCCTTGACGGTATTTTTCGGATTGGATTTCAACTCCGGTAAGAGTAGTGCCTACTTTTTTCGCTTCAATAACTCCGGCAGCAAGGCCATCTATATAGAGGAGATAATCAGCATACCCATAGCCCTGTTTCAGGGGGAACTCCCGTATAGCAACGCCTTTATGAGCATGGATATTGACATGATCAATATCCTGGACGTCCCATCCGGCTTTCACCAACATTTTATCAATTTCCTGTCTGGCTTCTTCCTCTGGAGTCAATTTACCAACCTTTATTAAATGAAAGTAAATTCGATTGGCTAACTCTTACTTTCATTTACTGAAAGTCTGCGTACATCAAAATGTATAACAATATTTACAGCTGCTTTTTTACCTTTCGTAGTGCTTCTTTTATATTTGTTGAGTTTACGAACACATTCATCTATAGCAAGATTCAGTTTCAATGCCTCTTCAAATGGAATTGTAATGTTTAACTTCTTAACGCCGGGTGATAGTTTTCCCTTTGGTGGGCTCATTTTGACAAACTCACAACTACCAAAACTAAATGCTTTTTCTTGCCCCATTATACCCCCTCCATAACGGATATTTTGTGACCATATATAAATAAAAACCAGCCATTAAAATTGCTACCATTCCCCCTCCAAATTCCTTTAAGCTTACTTGGTTTTCCGCATTAATTTCAATAGAGCAGTAAGGCAGGATACAGGAAATTAAAGACTTAATTTAAGCCTCAGATTTCCCAGAGTCCGTAGAGGGAAAAAACTCATTTCTGTTTCAACTCCAGAAAAAATCCATCCTTCTCACAGCTGTCTCTCCAGTCGCATTCTCTGCAGTAGAGAGCAAACCATTCAGAAAAGATATCGGGAATCCTGGCCCTGAGAGTGCTCCACCTGACTTTCCTGCCAGGGGAGAGGCCGAGGAGTTCAAGTGCTTTGCCGTCCATTGCCCTGATCTCGTCATCTGCATTCTCTTCATATAGACACCTGCCGTCCCTGAGATGAGGACAACTTCTGCACACATCGTCAGCGCAGGCAGAGATGAGTATCTCCTGCTCTTCCGCGCGCTCCAGGATAGCCATGAGGTTTTCAATAAAGGCCTCGTCGTATCCCTCACCATGGAAGAAGTGGAGGCAGATGAGGTGGTGTCCTCTCAATGCAGGCATGGGATCTCCGCTTTTCCTTTGACTCAATCCGGGCCTGAGCCAGTTCCTGACCCAAATGTTCTTTCTATCGGCTGTTTCATGTTGTAGTCAATAATAGTGCAATTGTGGTTAATTTCACCCGAAGAGGGAATAGATTACCTGCAGCTTTTTGAGATACCCTCGATATTGTACCCTGTACAATACCGGCAGTCCTATTTTTTTGTTTCCAGGTCCTGCAAGGCCTTTTTGGCCTTTTTGTTTTCAGGTTCGAGGATGAGAGCCTTGTTAAACTGGATTCCCGCCCTTGGCAGATTCCCGGCCTTCATGTAAATAAGTCCGAGGTTTACAAGGAAACCGGCATTGTCCGGTTCAAGACTAATGGCCTCCTGTAATGCATTTTCTGCGCTGTTCAGGCCATCGGGGAGTTTTGTATACGCAAGGGCAAGATTATTCCAGTACCTGGCATTACCGACCTCCAGACTTGCAGCCTGTTTTAAATTTTCCACTGCTCTCCGGATATCACCTTTCTTCAATGCCGTGACCCCGCTCTGGAAAACTGCGGCTGCATCCTGTTCATCTTTTTGCAGCTGTTCATCCGCTGCAGGCGACTGAGGTGACGGATTATCATCCTTTTGCAGTTCTGTATCCACCGTTTCAACTTTAAGTTTATTATAAGCATCTGCCAGGGCATCAAAAATTGTCGTAAGTTTGTCTTTCATATAAGGGTCTTCGGAATTCATATATTTGTCCGGATGGAACTCCTTCGCAAGACGGAAATAGTTCTTTTTCACTTCATTTTCATCTGCGTTGTGTTCAATCTCAAGGATGTCATAATAATCAAATAACTTGATTTTTTTTAGAAATGCTTCTACCCTGGTTTCAAATGCTATTTCGCTTTCGGATATCTCCCCGAGCAGGTCGTCGATAGTTATACTCACACTTTCTTCCGCCTCACCCTCTTTTTTTATCAGAATCCCGGTATATAAGAGAACATATAATATCTTCATTGTCTCGAACGAACTTGCCGAAGATTCGTCCAGTATATCCTTGATAGTCTTTCGGCCGTCAACAAGGGAGAGAAGTTTTTTGTCATCCGAATTAAGTTCGATGTCCTGGAAGAGGCTGAGCGGATCATTGCTTAAGACCAGGATATCCGTAAGGGAGGGCATCTCTCTCCTGATCCTTGTCAGATTATCAATACGTCTTACTCCTTCATAGATTAGATTTCCCATGGTCATTTTAAGTGTGATAACCTCGTCGGAAGGGACAGCTTCCTCAATGAATTCGTATTCAGCATCATGCAGCTGGAAGAGGCTGTATATAATCTCCCTGACCTGGTATTTAACCCCCCAGAAAAGTTCCTTTGGGGTCAGATAGCCGAGTTCAACCAGTATGGCCCCGAGCCTGTTACCGCTTTCTTCCAGTTTCTCTGCTGCAGTATCGAACTGCTCTATGGTGATCTTCCCGACCTTGAGAAGCATCTCTCCAAGACGGTCATCCTCATTGGTTGATGAAGCGAAGATTGCATCGCCTTTTACCAGGTAGATTTTTTTTGTAAAACCGGGTGTCCTTATCTCCAGCGTGCCGGTAAGCTGATCCCTGTTTAAGGAGATGAGCAGCAAAGAGAGCCGGGCTTCGGCAAGGGTTCCCCTGAATGGAATACCGTTCATTTACTTCTCTCCTTCATGCCTGAAGTAATCTGCTCCAGTTCACCCCTCATATTATTTATCTGTTTTTCCATCGTTTCGATCCTTTTCTGCTGCATTGAAACATTGGATCTCATATCAAGTATCAGCAAGATACCGGCGATTAAAATGGAAACACCTATGACGAAAAAGATGTTTTTAAGGGAAACGGGCTGTTTTGTTTCTGCTGTCTCAAGGTCCATTTCGAGTCTGGTTTTATCCATTATTTATACCTCTTTACCTCAAACCTGAAAATCTCGATATCTTCCCCCGGCATGATGCCTGCCTTGGCTTTTGCAATCTGCAACTGTTCATCTACCGAGTTGACCCCTTCAAGATCCGGAAGAAGCAGGCCTTTTTTATAGCCGCTGACGACAATGATTCCATATTTTCTGTGGTCAAGCCCATCAACACTGTCAACCTTTTCCGGTAACGAAAGGATGTCAACCGAAAAAGCTATATCCTCAAGTTCTTCAGCGGTTACGGGTTGGAATCTCGGATCCTGGGTAGCGGAAGAAATGGCATTTTTTATGACTTCTTCCGCTATGCAGTCCATCACAGGGATAAATGTGCCGATACAGCCCCTGAGCCGGCCGTCTTTCTTCAGCGATACAAATACTCCCGCGCTGTTTTTTTTATATTCATCATCAATATAATCCGGAGGAGTAATTGTAACACCGTCGAGTATATATTTTCTGACCGCTTCCCTTGCAAGCCTCACGAGTTGATGCATTATTTATCCCTCTCAAGGGCATAATCTGCAAGAATTTTCAGCATATCTTTGTTTAAGGACTGCTCTATGCTATCCAGTCTGTCCTTTGCGTCATTTATGAGCTTTGCTGCTTTTTTCATGGATATATTTATTGTATCGTATTTTCTGAACAAATCAAATATCCTTTTCAGGCCGTCTTCGGCTTCCTCATTACCATCCGAGCATATTATTTCCTTTAATTCATTCCGCTCGGATTTATCTGCGGCTGCATACAGTTCTATCACCGGCAGGGTTATCTTGCCTTCTTCAAGGTCCTTGCCGAGTTTTTTCCCGAGGCCGTCCTCTTCTGCCGCATAATCCAGTATATCATCAACCATCTGGAATGCCATGCCTGTCTTCATCCCGAAATCAGCAAGAGCTTGTATCTGTTCAGGGCCTGCACCTGAAACAATGGCTCCGATGGAGCAGGCTGCGGAGATAAGCGCCCCGGTTTTACCTGCAATTATTTTAAGATACTCTTCTTCGGATATCTCAGGGTCACTGATCCTGCTTAACTGCAGCAACTCGCCCTCCGTCATGCTGGTTGTTGCATGAGAAAGGTGTTCCATAATCATCTGGTTTTTGTGTAGAACCGCAACCCTCAGGGCGTTGGAGTACAGAAAATCACCAACCAATATAACTATTTGATTATTCCATACCGAATGTGCCGCAGGCTGACCCCTTCGCATCTGGGCCGAGTCCACAACATCATCATGTATCAGGGAAGCCGTATGAATGGCCTCTATAATTCCGGCCAGCATTATCCGGTCTTTCCCTCCGTATCCGAACAATTCGGTTGAGGCGAGCAGAAACAGGGGACGGATTCTCTTTCCTCCACCCCTTATGATGTAATTACCTATTGCAGGGATGAGGGATGTATTGCTCCTGAAAAGGTCGAGAATGGCATGTTCGACTTCTTTTAGTTCCGCTTCAAATGAACTGTACAAGGCATCGAAATTCATATGGATGACTCCACGAAGATATATACACGGCAGAAATAATGTGATAGAGAAATCTTTCTGTTTAAAGTCAGCAACATGCAATCTGAATGATATGGCATGATATTATTCAAAGTCAAGGGATCAACCTTAATGTTTCAATATCGCTGTCTTCTTTCTCAAGTTTTGAGATGTCAGATGGTCTGAATGCACCCCTTTCAGTAAATATTGCAGTTACATATTTTGACGGGGTCACGTCAAATGCCATATTTATTACATTTACGCCTTCAGGTGCTATCTGATACTCTCCGTTGATATGCGTTACCTCCCTGCCGCTTCTCTCCTCTATCGGTATCCGATCGCCGCCGGGAATGCTGAAATCAATACTGCTTACAGGTGCGGCAACGTAGAAAGGGATGGAGTGCTCTCTGCAAAGGACTGCAACCGAATATGTACCGATCTTATTTGCCACATCTCCGTTTGCCGCGGTTCTGTCGGTCCCGACTATTGCAAGGTCTATCATACCATTTTTCATGAGGGCGCCTGCTGAATTGTCGGTAATGAGGGTAACGGGGACCCCTGCCTGCATCAGTTCCCAGGCCGTAAGCCTTGCCCCCTGAAGTACGGGCCTCGTTTCATCTGCAATAACCTGTATCTTCTTGCCCTGCTCAATCGCCAGGAGAATCGGCGCCGTAGCGGTGCCGTATCCTCCCGTTGCAAGAGCCCCGGCATTACAGTGTGTCAATACAGTATCCCCGTCATGCAGAAACTCTGCGCCCCATTTCCCTATCGCCCTGTTAGTCCTTATGTCTTCCTCCAAAATGGCATTTGCCTCTCTTACGATAAGTTCCTTCAATTCCGGGATTCCCCTGTCCCTGTTGTTATAAAGCATCTTCTCAAGTCTGTCGACTGCCCACTTTATGTTAACGGCTGTAGGACGCGTATCTATCATACTCTGCATGGCAGGCGCCAGCCCTTTCATGAAGGTCTTAAAATCTCCTGCATCGATGCCGGGTGCCGCAAGGGCCACTCCCATTGCCGCAGCTATGCCTATCGCGGGCGCCCCGCGTATGATGAGTTTTTTGATGCCTTCGGCTACTTCCATGTAATTTTTGCACTCAATAAAAACCACCTCGAGCGGCAGTCTCGTCTGGTCGAGCATCTTCACCTTTCCGTCAACCCATTCAATCGATTTAACCATATCACATTCCTTCCCGGATATGAGGGGCCGGCTGTTCCGCCCTAACCCTTCAATTGATCTTCCCTGTGGCCTGTCTGCGTGCGGCACGCACAGGCAGTCTCTGCCGCCGGTAATCTAATGCAGGGAAAATTTTATATTATATTCGCTCCCCGATAAAAGACCCGGGACAGGCACATCCGCTCGCTATTCATTTAAGTATTAACATTATCACAAGAGTCAATGTTAGTATGATAAGGCTGATTACCGTCAGCCAGGCGATTATATTGAAAAATCTGTTGTTAACATGTTCGCCCATTATCTTTTTGTTATTCACCAGTACGAGTGCAAAAACCAGCACAAACGGAAGCAGCAGTCCGTTCATGAATGAAGACAGAACCATCAGGAATACAAGAGGGGAACCGGGTATCAGAATGATAAGCACGGACAGGACAATCAAGGCGGTATATATCCACATGAACTGCGGGGCATCCCTGAATGTCCTGTTTATTCCTGCCTCCCATCCCATCGCTTCACAGGTATAATAGGCTGTTGCAAGGGGCACGATTATCGCCCCGAGCAGAGATGCGTTTGCAAGGCTGACGGCAAACATGAGAGATGCATAATTTCCCGCAAAAGGTTTAAGGGCCAGAGCCGCCTCCGATGCCTCATTTATCCTGATGCCATAGGCAAAAAGGGTGGTAGCGCATGTTACAATAATAAAAAACGAGATAATGTCGGTAATACTGCTGCCAATAAATATTTCAAATTTCGAAATCCTGTAATTTTTTATATTTATACCTTTTTCGGCAATTGACGACTGGAGATAAAACTGCATCCATGGTGTGATAGTTGTACCGATGATAGCAATTGCGAGCATTATGTATTCCGGATCTGTATTGAACGTGGGTACAAATGTATTTTTTGCTACTTCCAGCCAGTCCGGCTTTGCCAGAAAGCCCGAAACAATATAGCCGAAATAAAGTACGCAGGCAGCAAGCAGTATGCGTTCAATAATCCTGTAGCTGCCCTTTGTGACGAGCACCCATATAAGCAGCGCCCCTGCCGGAACCGCAATATAGCGGTTCAATCCCAGCATCTCGGTGGAAGCAGCCAATCCGGCAAAGTTGGCCACTGTGGTACCGAGATTTGCAAAAAACAGCCCGAGCATCATATAGAAGGTCGGGACAACACCGAAGTTTTCCCTTATAAGGTCCGAGAGCCCTTTGCCCGTAACCACCCCCATTCTGGCGATCATCTCCTGTACTACTACGAGCGCCACTGTTGTCGGAATGAGAGTCCAGAGCAGTGTGTATCCGAATCTTGCACCCGCTACTGAATACGTTGTTATACCGCTGGCGTCATTGTCTATCATCGCCGTAATCAGGCCCGGTCCAAGAAGGGCCAACACCAAAGCTATGCTTCTCGTGCGCTTCATAATCAGACCTTCCTCTTCTTCCTCTTTGCCTTTGGGGGAAGGATCCGGTCTATAATGTCATCAACCGTGACTATCCCCAGGATAATATCTTCCTCATTTACTACAGGTATGGCAACGAGATTGTATTTGGAGATAGCTGCCGCTACAATTGATTCATCGTCTTCAACCCTGACCTTTTTGATATTTGTTTCCATGATCCCGGATAATGTCTTTTCAGGATATTTATCCGGATCTGCGAGTATCAACTCCCTGAGGGAGACCACTCCGATAAGCTTTTCCTGTTCATCCGTTACATAGATATAATAGATGTTTTCAGTCTCTTCCGCATCGGCCCTGAACCTCTCCATTACCTCGCATACCCTTGCCTGAGAAGGATATGAAAGGAATTCACTTGTCATGAGTCCACCTGCCGTGTCCTCCTCATGACTGAGGAGTTCCTGGATATCCTCCGCATCTTCCTTTTCGATCAGTTCAAGCAATATCTTTACTGTTGCCGCCGGGAGGTCACTTAGCAGGTCTGCGGCTTCATCCGGCTCCATCTGTTCTATGATGTCGGATGCCTTTTCCGGTTCCATATCCGAAATAAGTGCGGTCTGCACTTCGGGTTCGAGCTCCGGGAGGGTATCTGCCGCTGCTTCTATATTCAGCTCTCTGAACAGCGATGCCCCTTCATCCCTGGAAACAGAACTGATAATCTCGGCTATGTCCGCCGGGTGGAGTTCCGACATCATCTGTCTCGGCACTGTCAAGGCTATCGATTTAAGTTTCGGCTCAAGAGGTTGAATGTAGTTCCAACTGATAAGGTTGTATGGAAGTCTGATCCTGAAAAGTTTGAGTATCTCACCTCCCTTCTTCTCAACCCGTAGCCTTCTCATGATTCCGCGCATGCCGATATCAACAGCCGAGAGCACCGCCTGGCTGTTATAACCTTCCAGTTTAATGTCGTTCACTCTCACCACTTTTGCACCGTTTGCATCCACTATCTGCCTGTCGAGGATATCGCGCACTGCGAAAAGGTCTTCATCCCTGGGTATATAAACGGAGGCTTCTTCTGTAAGCAGCTTGGTAGATATGATCCTTCTGTTAAAGATATTTACGTCCCCCCAGTCTATTCTCAAGGTCTTTTTACCTCTTTTGACCAGAAGAGCGCTTATCACCGGAAGCGGGAGTCCCTTTATTATCAGGATATCTTTCAGTTTTCCGGCAACATCACCCTTGAAATCGAGGACCGGTTTCTTTATTATCTCGCTTAAAAAAAGTTCTCCAAAAAGAGGCATGTTTCCTCCCGGATAATTACGGTCAATCCGGATTTTTTAAAATAAATACTGTAGTATTTTTTGATAAATTGCTCTTTCCTGTGGTAAGACCACAGGGAATTTAATGCAATGTTTTATATTGTAAAACATGTATATATATAAATGCACAGGTTCAGATTCATTCGGGCCTGCTAATTTCAGTTTCGTTGACTATAATCTTTTGTATATGGTATAAACAGAACATGTTGAGAAGACATATTTTCATAATTGCCATTCTCCTGCTGCTTGCCACTCCTTCTCATGTTCTTGCCTTCGGCGGCTGCGAAGAAGACTGCCTTAAGTGCCACAAGTTGAATAAGGCTGATGCCGAAAAAGTCTTGAAGCCGATTCTCCCGGATGTCAAGGTCGATTCAGTAAGAATGTCACCGGCAAAGGGCCTCTGGGAGGTTGCTCTCAAGACACGGGGAAAGAAGGGAATCGCATATGTGGATTTTTCTCTCCAAAACATAATCGTCGGTAACATTATCCGGATAAAAACAAAAGTAAATCTCACACAGACCCGGATGATGGAGATAAGCAAGGTCGATGTCTCCCGGATAAACCTGGATAATGCCCTGTTATACGGCAGCAAAAAAGCCGCGCATAAAGTCATTGTATTCGCTGACCCTGACTGACCATACTGCGCCAGACTTCATCAGGAGATGAAGCAGATACTGAAAAAGAGAAAAGACATAGCTTTTTACATAATTCTTTATCCGCTTAAAATTCATAAAGACGCTCAAAGAAAGGCAGAGAGCATAATGTGTGAAAAGGATGGTAAAAAAGCCCGGAAGATGCTTGATGACGCATTTAAAGGACGGCCTGTCCCTGATCCATCCTGCAACAATGATACTGTAAAGAATAATATTGCCCTTGCAAAGAAGCTTGGTATAACCGGCACTCCTGCCATCATATTCAGCGACGGCAGGCTGGTCAGGGGCTATCTGAAAGCTGATAAGCTTATTAAACTCCTTGAAAAAAAATAATCCTTTTTTTTTGAAACTGCCCGGTCAATATCAACATTGATCTTCCCGGTGGCTCTGCCGCCGGTAATCTAATGCAGGGAATTTTGCATTATTATACAGGCAGGAATTCCCCATATATTTTCTTATGAAGAATGGATTTTGATTTGAATATCTCTTTTCTCGATATAACGATCATCGCTTTCTTTATGTTTCTTTCCCTGGCTCTTGGCCTCTATTTTACGAGGCGGGCATCAAAGAACACGGGGGAGTTCTTTCTTTCCGGCCGGAACCTTCCCTGGTGGCTTGCGGGCACATCCATGGTGGCTACCACCTTTTCTTCAGACACGCCACTCTATATAACCGGGCTTATCCGGAGTGAGGGTATATACGAAAACTGGCAGTGGTGGTGCTTTATCCTCTCCGGCATGCTAAGCGTATTCTTTTTTGCAAAGCTATGGAGGAGACTGGGCGTAGTCACCGACGTTGAACTTATAGAAATGCGTTATTCCGGGAGGTCCGCTTCTGTACTCAGGGGATTCAAGTCAGTATATTTCTCGCTCATCATCCACACGATTATCAAGGCACAGGTGATACTCGCCATGTCCAAGATACTCGATGTCACCCTTGGCTGGGGTAAGTGGGAAAGTATAACTATAGCTACTCTCATTACTCTGGCATATGCCACACTCTCGGGTTATTGGGGTGTCGTTACCACGGATTTTGTGCAGTTCATACTCGCAATGGTTGGATCGATTGTCCTTGCGGTAGTTGCCGTAACAAAGGCGGGAGGGATACACAGTATCACAACTCATATACCGGCAAAGGCCCTCAGCTTCTTTCCCCCGATGGACGGGGGATTTTTCTCTACAGTATTCATGACATTTCTGGGTTACGTGGGTTTGAGCTGGTGGTCGAAGTATTCTTCCGACGGGGGCGGAGTCATTGTTCAGAGAATGGCATCGTGCAAAAATGAGAGGGAGAGTCTTATTGCAACATTCTATTTCAATGTAGCAAATTACGCCCTCAGGACATGGCCATGGATCATTGCAGCACTGGCATCCCTTATTATTTATCCCGTTGTCGCAGATAATGAAGCCGTATATCCCCGCATGGTCATAGATCTGCTGCCTTCAGGACTCAAGGGTCTGATGCTTGCCTCTTTCTTTGCGGCATTCATGTCTACGCTCAGTACCTACCTGAATCTTTCTTCTATTTATTTCGTCAATGACTTTTACAGGCCTTTTGTAAAGAAGGACGGATCTGAGAAACACTATATCGCCGTCTCGCGCTGGATGACGATAGTTTTTGCGATTGTCACCGCTATCGTCACATACTACGTGACCTCAATTGTCGGTGTTTTCAAGTTTCTGATCGCCTTCGGTTCCGGCACGGGACTGGTATATATCATAAGATGGTTCTGGTGGAGGGTAAATGCATGGAGCGAGATATCGGCAATGGTCGCTTCAACGGTTGGGAGCACAATTGTTTATACCCATCCCGTTCTGAGCGTCCAGCCATTTTATGCAAAGCTCTTCATGATCATATCATTTTCTACAGTTGTCTGGCTGACTGTTACCTTTTTCACACAACCCGTAGAAAAAGAAAAGCTCCTGTCTTTTTACAAAAAGACACTCCCGGGTGGTTACGGCTGGGAGCCTGTCAAGAAACTTGCCGGTGATATTCAGGGTGGGGAATCCCTCTCAAAACAGATATTTGAGTGGATCAACGGAAGTCTCTTTGTTATAGCTGTGACAATTGGTCTCGGCAAGGCCCTGCTCGGCTTTTACACATCAGCCGCAATTTGGTTTTCCGTCGCAGTTATTACCGGTGTGAATATCTTCAGAAAAGCCTATATGGCCAGGTAATTTTTTCTGCCACAGAGCCATTGAGCTTGCAGGCTTGTTAGCTTTTTATTGTCTGTCAGTGGCCAACTTTCTCTGCCGCAGATATCCGCAGATTGAAACGCATTTAAATGACTTTTATTGTTCTATCCGTGTTTCTCCGTGTAAATCCGCGGCTGAAAAATCCTTTTCTTTCTCTGCTGCAGACCCTCACTGCCCCTTTTTTTCGTACAGCCCGGCCTTCAGGCTTGCATGGGCAAGAATGACACTCACGGTATTGGCCAGGTTATAATTTCGTATTTTGCCGGGCATGGGAATGAATACTGAACGTTCGGACCACCGGGTAAGCCATTCCTGTGGCAATCCTGTTGTTTCACTGCCGAAGATAAGGATATCTTCATCCCTGTATCCCGGCCTGTCGAACCGGAGTTCGCCGTGCCTGGTAACAAGCCAGGGCTGGCGATCTCCAAGCCAGTGCAGAAATGCACCGGGACTCTCGTGAATTGATAGTGTCAATTCATCCCAGTAATCGAGCCCGGCCCGGCGGACCGCACTTCTACCGAGATCCATAGCTATAGGACCCACAATGTGAAGGCCGGCGTCCATCCCGACGCATTGCCTCGCTATATTCCCCGTATTGGGGGGTATCCGGGGCTGATACAATACCACATGAAGCATAGATCATCTCACCTGGTAAACAGCTGTTAACTTTTTCGTTTCCTTTTTAGCATATCCACTACATATTGAAGCTCTCTGCTCCCCGTGAGATATGAGACAAAGGAATAAACCGTTACGCAGAGTATTATAATTGACGAGAGATAGGCTGTTTTCCTGATTACCTGCCCGTTCATTGCCCAAAGCCCGTCTTGTATTGCAAAATATCCCGTTATCCCCATGATAACCGCCGCAAAGAGGGCTTTGAAAAATGAAGCAATTATCTCTCTTGCGTGTACCCGCTTAATCTTTTTTCTGAGAAAGGCAAAGAGTAATATGAAATTGATTCCCGAAGAAAGTGTGTTTGCAAGTGCAAGGCCGCTGTGCTTCATCGGATGCATGAGTATGAAGCTGAAGATGATATTGGAGGCTATAGCTATAACAAGTATCTTGAAAGGTGTTTTCGTATCCTTTAGTGAATAAAATGCTGCGGTAACCGTCTTTGCACCGACGATTGACCATATGCCGATGGAGTAAAATATGAGGGCTTGAGATGTTTGAACAGTTGCGTTGTGGTCAAACTCCCCTCTCTGGAAAAGAAGACCGACGATGGGCTCCCTCAGGGCGATAAGGCCTACCATGGAAGGGATTGTCAGAAAAAAAAGAAGCCTCAGAGAAAAGGAAAAATCATCTCTCAGCGAATTCATGTCTCCGTTTGCCGCATGCCTTGACAGGGACGGCAGGGCGGCCATACTCATTGCAACACCAAAAACTCCTATGGGAAACTGTATCAGCCTCATTGCATAGTAGAGGTAAGAGATGCTGCCCGACGGGAGGAATGAGGCAAATATATTGTTAACTACTATGTTTATCTGATTCACACCCATAGCCAGTGTTGCCGGTATTATCAGGATCCCTATCTGTTTCAGCCCGGCATGGCGGAATTCGGTATCGATGCCAAGACTGAAACCTTTTCCGTAGAAAGAAGGCACCTGGGATGCGAACTGGAAGAGCCCGCCGACCGTTATTCCGATCGCCGCCGCAACGATGGGCTGCGCAAGCCTCGAATATAACAGGATAATGGTTACGATCACGGCAATGTTAAACCATGCAGTGGCGAGTGCAGGTACGAAGAATGTCTTTCTTGTATTCAGCGAACCCATCATAAGGGCTGAGAGACTTATCATCAGAAGGAAGGGGAACATGATACGGGTAAGAAGGACTGTCTGGTCGAACCTGGCCGGATCTTTCAGAAAACCCGGAGCAATGATCTTTACCAGGAGCGGGGCAAAGAATATCCCTATTAAACATAACAGGCCCACAAAGATGATGATAAAGGTAAAAGTAATCCTGACCAGCCTGTTTGCCTCATCCTTTCCATGCTTTGTATTGTATTCGGTAAGGACAGGGATGAACGCAGATGACATGGAGCCCTCGGCAAAGAGTGCCCTGAAGAGGTTGGGTATCCTGAAAGCAGCGAAGAATGTATCGGCAAGCCCGGTTGCACCAAAATATCGTGCAAAGACCATGTCCCTGATAAAGCCCAGAATCCTGCTGATGAGGGTTGCAAGGGACATCAGAGAAGCGGAACGTGCGATATTTTTTTTCTCGCTCATTGCAATGATTATATCATATCGTTTGACACATCACAGCATGAATTGATAATCTCAAACTTGAATCAGCCGCAGGAAAAAACAGTGATTCGGCAGGATGCACAGGATACTCAGGATTAAAAGAGAAACAGGATCAACATGGATATTTACAGCTTAATCCTTAAAAAATCAGTGTGCATCAGCGGAAATCTGCAGTTGAAAGGTCGTTAAAATATGGGCATACTAAAACAAATCGTTGAGAAAAAGAAGCTGAGGCTTGCCGATGCAAAGGGAAGTATCTCTCTCCCGGAACTCAAGTTACGTATTGAAGATCTTCCTGATACAAGACCGTTTAGTGATGCGATCAGGCGAAGCGGTGATGGAAAGATGAAGGTCGTGGCCGAGATAAAGAAGGCTTCGCCTTCACAGGGATTGATTCGGGCGGATTTCGATCCTGTGGCAATCGCAAGGATTTACGAATCAAAAGGGGCTTCCGCTATTTCAGTGCTGACTGAGGAGGACTTCTTTCAGGGCAACCTTGCATATATTGAACAAGTTAAGGGAGTAACAGAGATTCCAATACTGAGAAAGGACTTTATTGTCGATGAGTACCAGATATATGAGGCAAGGGCATATAAGGCTGATGCCATTCTGTTGATCGCCGCCATTCTTAATGGGGGACAGGCGAAAGAGTATCTTAACATGGCTCATGAAACCGGATTGTCCGTATTGTTTGAAGTCCATAATTACAGGGAACTGGACATGGCAATGATGATCGATGCCCCGGTTATCGGAATCAATAACCGTAATCTAATGACACTTTCAATAAATCTTAACACCACGACTTCGATGTTGAAGGATATCCCGGATGATAAGATCGTAGTGACCGAAAGCGGCATATCCGGACGGGAAGATGTCAGGTTCTTTGAAGATTCCGGGGTCGATGCAATATTGATTGGTACTGCGTTGATGAAAGAGGAAGACATCGGGAGCAAATTCGATGAACTGTTCAAAAATGATAAGCCGAAAAATTGAAGTATCTCTCAACGTATTTTTCTCTGTGAATAGTTTAAAATAGCTGAATTCATCAGTTTTGCTATTTCAATTCAATAAGATAAGGAGGCAATATGAGACAGACAAAAATAATCCTTCCGGACAGTGAGATACCTACAAAGTGGTATAACATCATGGCGGATATGCCGAACCTGCCGCAGCCGCCATTGCATCCCGGTACGAAACAGCCGATTGGCCCTGAAGACCTTTCCGCTATCTTTCCGATGGCCCTCATCGAACAGGAGGTCAGCCAGGAAAGATGGATCGATATACCCGGGGAGGTACTTGATATATATTCACTATGGAGACCCACTCCACTGTACAGGGCCCACCGCCTTGAGAAAGCTCTGGGGACACCGGCAAAGATATACTATAAATACGAGGGAGTAAGCCCTGCCGGCAGTCACAAGCCGAATACATCCATACCACAGGCATACTATAACAAGGCGGCCGGGATTAAGCGCATTGCTACCGAAACCGGGGCAGGGCAGTGGGGTTCTTCAATGGCCCTTGCAGGAAGTCTTTTTGGAATTGATATAACGGTCTACATGGTTAAGGTGAGTTTCAACCAGAAACCTTATAGAAGGATTACGATGGAGACCTGGGGGGCCGAGGTACATGCAAGCCCGTCAACTCTGACCGAGTCCGGCAAAAAGATACTCGAGGGAGACCCCGACTGCCCGGGGAGTCTGGGCATAGCCATATCTGAGGCCGTGGAAGATGCTGCAACACATGATGATACAAATTATGCTCTCGGGTCGGTTTTGAACCATGTTCTGCTGCATCAGACTGTTATAGGTCTCGAAGCAAAAAAACAGTTCGAGCTGGCAGGGGATTATCCGGATGTAATTGTCGGCTGCTGTGGTGGCGGGAGTAATCTTGCCGGAGCAAGCTTCCCCTTTATCCATGATAAAATAAACGGAAAAGATTTAAGGGTGGTAGCGGTCGAGCCCCAGTCCTGTCCGACACTGACGAAAGGGGAATTCAGATATGATTTCGGGGATACCGCAGGCCTGACCCCTCTCCAGATGATGTATACACTTGGCCATGATTTTGTGCCGCCCGGGATTCATGCCGGAGGGCTCAGATACCATGCAGATGCACCTCTTATGTGCCAGCTTTATCATGACGGTATCGTAGAGGCGGTTTCTTATGGTCAGACAAGGGTCTTTGAAGCCGCCTTGCAGTTTGCAAATACTGAGGGAATCATTCCTGCGCCTGAGACTGCGCATGCTATAAGAGGAGCGATTGATGAGGCTATAAAGGCCAGAGAAGAAGGTAAAGAGAAGACTATCTTTTTCAACCTCAGCGGCCACGGATATCTTGACCTCCAGGCTTATGCGGACTATCTCGATGGTAAATTAACCGATTATGCATACCCGGAAGAGAAGATAAAAGAGGCCCTTTCAAAACTGCCTGTGATTTAAATACATTTTGATATACTTACTGTACAATAGAGTCTGTGTATAAATTATCATATGAACAATCTCACCAGAAACCATTTTATGGTATATTAAAACATGATCAGATATAAGAGACTACCGGAAGACATTAAAGAAAGGCTTGCCTGTATTGAAGATTATCTCGGACAACACCCCCAGGTAATATTTGCCTATTTGTTCGGAGGTCTTGCGCGGGAAGACCACTCGCCTCTCTCCGATGTTGACATGGCCTTGTATGTCAAGGACCCGAAGCGGTTCGGCTATCTCACAGATTATACAAAAATTACGAATTTGCTCGGGACGGACGAACTTGACCTTGTTATACTCAACAGGGCACCCTTGAGCCTTGCGGGTCGAATCCTCCTTTCGAGAAAGGTCCTGGTTGACAAGGATCCGTTTCTCAGACATCGTTATGAGTCTCTGACCCTCCGGAAGTTTTTCGACTTCAGGATTAAAGAAAGGGCGATATTCACGAGGAGATACGGAATTGGTTGATGCCTCGCTGATAGGAAGAAAGATCGCCGAATTGGAAGGATATTTGGCGCAGATAGCTGAGTATAAGGCGATATCCGTCAGGGAGTACAAGAAAGACTGGAAGACACAGAGGATCATCGAGCGAACCCTTCATTTAATGATAGAGTTGTGCATAGACATCGCCAATCATGTGATATCCGATAAAGGTTTGAGAGTGCCTTCAAGTTATGCAGACGCTTTTCGTGTATTAATGGAAAACGGGATCATAAGGAAGTCACTCTTCAACCGATTAGAAAAGATGGCAAAGTTCAGGAATATAATAGTTCATCAGTATGAGCAGGTTGATCCTGAGATAGTGGTATCGATACTGAAGAATAATCTAAGGGATTTTGAAGAGTACAAAAAAGCAATATTAAAAACCATATCTGAAAAAAATAAATGAAAGAGATATTTTCAGACCTCGATTCTGTCATGAGAGTCAATTGCCGGGTAATGTGTCTCTGAAAGATTCTCTCATTCTAAAGGGCAGTGAAGCTCTCGACGGAGGCATTTCTTCCAGGGGGTCCCTGGAGATCGGCTTTAATCCCTGAACATAGTCAACAACGTTCCTCAAGACTAAAAAAATATAACCATGCGAAGCTGAAAATCTCATCACCTTATCAGGGCGATGAGATATGCGGGCGGACATGGGGACTGGACAATTTTTTAAGAAGCCATCAGGATCAACAGGACGAAATAATAAGCCATACCGTGCATCCTGTCTTTGTTTACCTCTTTATTCTATTATTTAATTCTTTTAAAAGTTCGTCAACTGCTATCCCCTTATCCTGCGCAACCCGCTCAACGGTCCACATGAGATGGCTCTCTCTCCCGTAATTACATCCGCAGAGCCCCAGGTCCATGAGAACATCAGTGAGTTCAGGATATAGCTGCATTATCTCGTTTACTCTTGTAGTAGCCTCTATCTCTTGCATACTCATCCTTTCTATATCTCATATCATAAGAGTACATGAATGATAATTACAAGACGTTAGCCCTGAAAATAAACCATCCCTGCGGACCAAAGACGGCCGGAGGACATGACCCTTTCACCCGGGAGTCAAATCGGCGAGTGTCATCACACGGGATGCCGGCCATATAAGGAACCCCGGCGCTAAAAAAAGGCCCCGGCAGCTTTCAGAAGCCGCCGGGGCAGTACACTATAGGGAAGTGTGAAGGAAGGCCTTTTAATTAATAATTTTAGAAGCATTTTTAATGCCAATGCTAACTGATTGATATTCCTGATAATGCCCGGGCTTGACCATCGTAATTCTGCAAATCACTTGGCATATATGCAAAAAACTTGAATTAGGATTGAGAAGACTATATAATTAATCAGTGTATGTGTATAAATCGCCATTTTTTATTTTTGTCATGCCCGAAGTCTTTAATCGGGCATCCAGAACTTATTGAAAAGAATAGATTCCGGCTTAAGGACTGCCGGAATGACAGATAGAGAGACTTACTTTATACACAGATTCTATTTAGTTTCTTAACGGTAAAATATTTTACTGGTGATATATTAATGAAAAACAACATTCTTTTTGCGGCATTCATTATCATCATATTACTTCTGTTATATTCAGTGTCCGGGACAAGATCTCCCCGGATACCGGCCGATAAGGTGCACAAGAGCATACATGTTGAACAGGAATGTCTTTCATGTCATGGCAAGGGTATGTCTTATGCACGCAAAGATTCACATCCGCCAAAAGATCAGTGTTTTATCTGCCACAAGCGCTCAAAGAAACCCCCAAAGTCTTAAATGGATAGCGAGCGTATTCCCCGTGGACTTATCACGGGATGGAGTGAGCGAATATAATAATAAAATTTCCTGCATTAGATTACCGGTGGCATGACCGCAGGGAAGATTAATCGAACAATGAGAAAGGATTATTACAGGATAAGAAGAGCGGACAGGGCTCATCGAGCCTGTCAGGGAAACGCTTTTTGAACGGTCTTATTGTAGTATTTGAATTCAGATATGAAACTGGTTCTGTTTTACGCACATAACTTTTATTTCAGGACCTCATCAAAAACTCTTGATGAAGCGCCGGACCGAAACATGGAAGAGTCTGTCGATAATTGTACCGTGGTCTTTTTTCATGTTGAAAAAGAAGATGAGGGAAACGTATCAAAGGTCATACAGAAGTTCGCCAAGAACACCAAGTGGCTTTGCGGAAAATTTGAGACAAAAAATGTAGTCCTTCATTCATTCAATCACCTCTCCTCAAGCAAAGCAACGCCCGAAATCGCTAAATGCATTTTAGATAATGTTACTGAAAGGCTTGTCAGGACAGGTTATAAGGTAACGGTTACTCCATTTGGGTATTTCAACGAATTTAAGATTCACGTTGGCGGAGACTCCCTTGCAAAGGTTTTCAAGGAGTTTTAATATTTTGTGATATAATAATTTTGACAGAGTCGTAAAAAGTCCTAAAATTGTTAACCTGAGCAGGATAACCCATGATTGGGGGTTGGGGATTGGGGATCAGGGATTGGTTGATGCTCATCAATTAACAAAATCCTTTTACCAACCCCTAAACCCTATGTCATTCATCATTAGCAGACAGGTGGTAGTTAAGATGAGGTTCTTCGATAAGCATAGAATGACAGAAAAGCTTTTAATACACTTTTTACGAATCAGTCAATTTTATTTGCTCTGACAATATAAACAGCCGGTACGGGAGACATGATGGAGTCCAGAACTATATGGAGGAAATTTCATAAGGCATTAAAAAACAATAACTGGGCTGCAGCCTTGACAGTTATTGATCAGATTATCGAAGCGGAACCCGGAAACCCCAATCATTACCTTAAGAAAGGGGATATCTGCCGAAGACAGGGCAACAGCGCTGAAGCAGTAAATGCATATCTTAAGGCTGCATCATTCCTCAACAAACAGGGATTTCTGAAAAAGGCCCTTGCAGTATGTAAGATGGTGATGAGGGTGGACCCGGATAACAGGGAAGCCCTGGAAACATCAAGCAGCATCCTGATTGAGCTGGAAGCCCCGAAACAGGCCGCCCCCGAACTGAAAAAGGCCGGCACTGAAACGGAAAAACTTTCGATGCCTCAATCCGGAGAACCGGAGGCATCCCAATCCATTGAGAGCGCTGAATATAAGAAATCCACGGAACAAACACCACATGAAACGGAACAAATTATTACCAAAGAAAGCGGCGGCGATATTCCGACAGAGGGCTACGACATGAAAGGCATTATTGAACCGACATCCTACCAGGAGTCTGCAGGAGACGGCACATGGCCGGCTGAATCCTTTGCCGAGCCGACACCGCCGGATGTAGAGGGGCCTTCGGAAGAATCCGAATTTATGCCGCAATTTACAGATAATGAGATCAGAGATATCCTGTCCCGTTCGGAAGTCAGAAAGTTCTCTGCCGGAGAAACGTTAGTACAGGAGGGAGACACCGGTGACAGCGTATTTATAATTAAAACCGGGACCGTCTCGGTCGTCGCACATATTCTTGGAAAGGAGATCAACCTTGCAACTCTCTCCGAAGGTAATCTTTTCGGCGAAGTTGCCTACCTGACCGGCAGACCGAGAACCGCCAGTGTAATAGCAAAAAGCGATACAGAGGTATACGAAGTTAACAGGTTGCTGCTGGATGAAATCATCGAACAGAGACCCGAAATAATGTCCCAGATTAATGAGATTTTCAATACCAGGATCAAGCATACCATTGATAAGGTAAAAAATAAATGAATCATGAGAAAAAACTGAAACAGCTCGAAACCCTGCTCAACGTATCTTCGTTAATAAATTCATCCCTTGATGCATACGAAATCCGGATGAGAACGATAGAGGCGCTAACGAGGCTCCTTGATGCAGAGGTCGGCAGTCTGCTCTTACTCGATGAAGAGACCGGAGATCTTTTTTTTGAAGTTGCCACCGGCGACAAGGGCAAGACACTGAAGGAGATACGACTCCGTAAAGGTGAAGGGATTGCGGGCTGGGTTGCTGAATATGGAGAATCTCTCATCATAAATGACGTACGCTCGGACCCGCGGTTTTTCAAGAAGGCAGACAAAAAGAGTGGATTTATAACCAGAAGCATTGTTTGCGTCCCCGTTTTTTCAAAGGAAAGAATCATAGGTGTCCTTCAGGGGATCAACAAGAGAAACGGCGATTTCTCAGAAGACGACCTGGGACTTATAAAATCGCTTGCTGTACAGGTTGCAATAGCCGTTGAAAATGCAAAATTGTACTCTGATCTGAAAGAGACATTTTACAGCACAGCCGAAGCCCTTGCTGAAACCATCGAATTAAGAGACCCTTACACCGGCGGGCATACAAGACGTGTGATGACATACAGTATGGTTATCGGCAGATATATGGAGTTAGAAAAAGATGATCTTGAGAACCTCAGGCTTTCCGCCATTCTCCACGATATAGGCAAGATCGGGGTAAGAGACGATGTGTTGCTGAAGCATGGACGTCTTGATGAATCCGAACTGAAAAAAATGAATAAACACCCTGATTTCGGTTCTGAGGTGCTTGGGCATATCAAACAGTTGAAGGATGTTATCCCGGGAGTAAGGGGGCATCATGAGAGATATGACGGCAAGGGCTATCCCGATCAGTCGAGCAATGGTGACATTCCCCTTACAGCGAGGATCATCGCAGTTGCCGATACCTTTGATGCCATGACTACCGACAGACCGTACAGAAAGGGCCTGAGCAACCAGCAAGCCTTTGACGAGATGAGACGCTGCTCAGGCACGCAGTTTGACCCTGATGTGGTAGATGCATTTTTTAGCGCCTGGAACGAAGGAGAATTCGCAACTTGAAGATAAAAGCACTCGGCGCCTCCGGCTCGGAAATGCCGGGATATAATCTGCCGGCCTTTCTCATAGATGATGAATTATTGCTTGATGCAGGCACTATAGGCCTTTCTCTATCCTATAACCGGCAGCTGCGCATCAAAGACATACTGGTAACCCATTCGCACCTTGATCATATCAAGGGCATTCCCTTTCTGCTCGACAATATAATAACAAAGAACAAAACTCACTCAGTGAGAATAATAAGTGGAACAGACGTCATTAATGACCTCAAAAAAGATGTTTTCAACGACAGGATATGGCCGGATTTTACAAAGATCCCCGACAGAAAAAATCCTGCCCTCAAGTTCCGCTCGATACGCCCGTCCCGCTCAATGGCCATTAATGGTTACAGGGTTTATTGTGAAAGGGTTAATCACTTAGTCCCGGCGTATGGTTATATAATTAAAGGACCTGATAAAAAAACTCTTGTATACACCGGGGATACCGGACCTACAAGCCTACTATGGCAAAAAATGGCTCATTTCAATGTACGCTGTCTCATAATAGAGGTTTCATTCCCCAACAGCATGACCGAACTCGCAATAAAGACAGGACATCTTACTGCCGCACTTCTTAAGGAGGAAATTGAAAAATTCGCAAATATGCCCGCAAGAATTTACATTACCCATACAAAACCCCAGTACATGAAACAGATAAGAAAAGAAATAAATGCCCTGGGGATAAAAAATATAGAGATACTGCGTGACAACAGGCTAATCACTGTTTAGTCTTATGCGGCAGGGCTTTTAACCGAAAGAGTTTTACCGCCGTTCTCTTGCCTTTTACCCTGACCTCTTCGCCTTCTATAATCTCCGCATGCCCAAGTGAGTGCCGCTCAATCAGGTCGGAGACCTTGCGATAAGTATGCTCCGTGATAAGGATGCGTGAATCGTACTGCCTCGTTAATGCCTCCACCCGGGCTCCAAGATTAACATGGTCGCCGATGGCGGTGTAATCCATCTTCTTGCCTGCAGCGCCGATATTGCCGATAAGGACAATGCCCGTGTTGATGCCGATTCCACAATCCAGAACGGGTTTTCCTTCGGCCTGCCACCGCTTCTGCAGATCATCCAGACGATCGGACATGTTGAGTGCGCACCGCACAGCGCGCTCTGCATGATCGGGCTGATCTATCGGCGCGCCCCAGAAGGCCATGATCTCATCTCCAACGAATTTATCGAGCGTGCCGTCCCAGCGGAAGATGATATCGGCCATCTCGCGGAAATAATCGTTCAGCATGGCCACCACCTCTTCGGGCTCCCGCTTCTCCGAAAAAGAGGTAAAGCCCATGATGTCCGAAAAGATGATGGTAATTTCCTTTTTCCGGCCTCCGAGCCCGGCCATCCCGGGATTATTTATGAGTTCCTCCACAATTTTGGGCGATACATAGCTCGAGAACATCTTCCTGAGTTCCCGGGCGCGTCTTTCTTCGGTCACATACTTGTAAGTAGTGGAGAAAATGGAAATGAAAAAAATAGTTGCAAACGGATAAATAAAATTCATATATCTGCCGTGATAGGTAAACAGATACTGGTTGACTATGGTGAAGAGTATTACAACCACAAGGGCAAGACTAATACCCGGGATCGCCTTCATTTTCGGCAGTGCAAAAGAAAGAAAGAGCCCGGTGACAAGGATGAGGAAACAGGTTACAGAAACGGGAACGTCTTCTATGAATCTGCGGTGCAGAATATTCTCAATAACGGTGGCATTCTTTTCAACACCGGGCATGCGCGCCGAAAAAGGTGTAACGGCAAAATCATATGTTGATATTGCAGTCGTGCCGAGCAGGACAATCCTGCCGGAAAATACGGATGCATCAAAATCCTTTTTCAATACATCCGCCGCCGAACGGTGAATAAATATCCCTTCCCTCCCGAGATAGTTAATCCTCATCCTGCCCGAAGGATCTGTGGGGATGAATATGCCGCCGACCGCAACCCCCCTGCCGCCATATATTATTATATCTCCTGTACCCTTCCCGATAGAGCGGGCGGCTGTAACTATCGAGAGGGACGGATAGTAATCATTCAGATATTTGATAAACAGGTGCTCCCATCTCAGCTTGCCGTCCAGACCGGGGGGGCTGTATACATGGCCGATCAGTGCATGGGAATAGAGACCCGGCGCAGACACCTTGAGTTTGTTGACTTCCGTAACATTTACGATATCCGACTGATGTTTTATCTTCATGATTGCGTCATCCCAGAGATATTCAGGCGCCTCCTCCCTTCCGCCCGCTTCCATGTCAAAGCCCGTTGCAAGCACCACCCTGCCGGGCGACTTATTCAGTGCCCGGGCCAACTCCTCATCGGCCTGCCGGTTCTGTCTCTCCGCATAAAAGATATCGACCGCCAGTACCTTCGGCCGGCCCGATAATATCTTTTTTACAAGCTTCGCCTGAACCGACCTGTTCAGCGGCCAGCTGCCGTATTTCTCGAGAGTCCTGTCATCTATCTCTACAATGATGATATCTTCCGGCACGGATGGAGGCCTGACGACGTTTCTCAACTGAAATCTGTAATCAAGCAGAAGCGATTCAGCGGTCTCTTCGATAATTACGGGAGACAGGAGGCTTACAAGGAGAAAAAATATGGTAAATCCGATACCGGAGATGCTTATTACATTGAGATTTCTATCTTTTTTTACCATGAAGTACTGCCATACGAGAACTCCGGGAAGCGGCTATCTATATCTCACCACCGCAACATCATCACTATACCCGTCGCCGGTTGATCCTGCAACGACAATCTTTCCATCAGGCTGGAGCACAACACCCCGCATAATATTTGAAGTATTGACCCCGATGGATGTCTGCACGACGCCATTGTTCCCAAATGAAGTGTTGATCGATCCGTCCGTATTATACCGGACCACCACTACCGGTGTGTCAAAGGAATCTGCACTAAAACTCCGGCCTGTGGCAACGATGCGACCGTCCGGCTGAATCGCAATATCATTGATTGCGTTGCTGCCCAGTGGATTGATTGCGGTGGTTACGACGCCGCTTACGCCAAAGGTATCATCCATTGAACCATCGGGATTATACCTGACGAGAGCAAATGAAGTCACTCCGCTGATCGGATCCGTAACCGCATCTCCCGCAACAATAATTCGTCCGTCCTGCTGGATCGCCAGGGTATACGCTGAATTAAAGTCGGCGGCAATATCCGTGGTCACCCATCCGCCCGATCCGAAGGAAGTATCGGGCTTGCCTGCCGTATCCAGCCGTAACACGGCAAAATCATAGTCATTACCATTATTTGCATAACCCGCGGCCACAATAAGACCGTCAGGCTGAATTGCAAGGGCATTTGCCTTATCCGAATGTCCGGCCCCGCTCAAATCCATCTTCACAATTCCATTGGTCCCGAATGACGCATCAAGCCCGTTGGCAACAGGATCATATCTGATAACAAGATAATCGGTGGACGACGAGATATCCGTTGTATATCCTGCAACAATGATTTTCCCGTCACCCTGGATAGCTACCGCATTTGCAACATCTTCATAACCATTACCAAAATCATAGGTATAAACGCCACTGCTCCCAAACACCGTATCAGGAGATCCGTCTGTATTATATCGTGCTATCGCCAGGTTCCCGTTACTTTTCCCAACGACGACTATCTTGCCGTCGGACTGTATGGCGACGTCATAGGCGTAATCATCCGTAGCATTCGCCCCGCCGCCGAGATCCGCCGTCACTATTCCCGAACGATTAAAGGTCTGATCCGGCGTTCCATCAGGATTGTAACGGATGACCAGGAAATCCCCCTGAGAGACCGGGAACCCATAATACACATAGCCGGCAACAACGATTTTACCGTCTGACTGCATGGCTATGGCCTGTCCCTCGTCAGTATCGGACGGGCCTGTGCTCACCGGAGTGGTCACAACACCCCCGGCCCCGAATGTATTATCGCCGGCACCCGTTGCCGAATACAGATCCGCCAAACTGACCGGAAGAGAAACCCTGCCGCCCGTAAGATCAATATACATCTCTCCGAGGTAAATCACCGTTCCGCTTATATCGAGACACTCGACAAGGAAATGCCTCTTCATGCCGTTTGGCACATCAACAGTAACCGTAACACTGCTCAAACCCGCAACATTTACTGTTTTTAATATTGGAGCCATGTCCGGAGCATCCACCGTAATTCTCACAGTCTCAACATTTGAGGGTATGGCAGCCGCAGCCGTTGATATGCCGAATTTCTCAAGAATGAGTTTAAGTTTTGCAAACAGGGTCGCCTTAGTCACACTGATCGAGGCCGTGGAGTCTTCTCCAAGAGATATCGTTACGAGCGAGCTACCGGACGATCCGGATGTGCTTCCACATGAAACAAGCGCCAACAATACCACCAAACACCCTGTTATACAGATTATTCTCTTCATAACCGGACTCCTTTGACTCATGGAAAGGCCAGATTGATATTCACCGGAGTAATGTCCGAACCCGCCGGCTGCTGGTAGATCGGCGGAGCCGAGGAGGTGAGACGAAACCATTGAACATCACGCCTGTCATATGAACTGAATCTTACCGCCTGCCGTCTTACCGCCGGCAGGTTATAACCGGTTACATCGCCGAATATCACCCCGATATCATAGCCCATGTTTCCTTCACCCCTCCGGTCAAGACTGTATCCCCTGGGCACATACGGCGACTCCCCCGTGTAAACAAGCGTCATCTGTCCATCCGTCAATATCTGAAAATTCTTATCTTCGGGAACGAGGCTGTGTACTTCCACTTCACCTTCAATCACGGCGATACCGGTGACATTTTTGACCGGGTCATACCATATAATAAATATTGTTCCTCTCGCAGCAGCGTATGCCGTCGGAGTAACAACCTTCAGCGCCGCATTGCCGACAACAGCCCTCAGCCTGCCGTCAAGCAGTTCATATATGGAATCCGCCCTCTTTTCTTCCGGGCTGTAAAGATACTGCTTAACTATCAGCTTGCTGTCCGGACCGAGGGTAAGAATACTGTCGTCACGAAAGAGCATCTTTATCCTCGATCTCTTTTCCGTAACAACGCTGTCTTTTTCGACCAGATCAAGCCGTATCCTTGCCGGAATCTCCTTCATCTCTCTCTCGACCAGCGCCGTTCCCCTTACAGAAACCACATTACCTGCTCTCATATCTGCAAATAAAGTCCCCGCAATAAATAACGGCATTATAACAATGGAAAAAATCAGTCCTTTTCTGAAAAAGCTGTTCATAGCCTCACCATAAGATACAGGCCCGTAATGCTCCTGTCGTAATCGAATATCCCGAGATTGGAGTCGTTTACGATATAGAGCTCGGAAAGACTCACACTGAAAAGGCTCCCAAGGTCCCGGACAATGTCGGCCGAATACTCCTGAACCTTATCATGTCTTTTTCCCGTTTCACCGGGGAACTTCTCCCTGTAATCCCTGTCATAATAAGATACCTTAAGAAGGAGGAACCACCTGTTTAAATCCGCATCCAGTTTAAGAGATCCCTTATTCCCGTTGTAGTCCCAGTAACCGGCGCCGGTGCGGTCCATGTCGAAGGTGTAATCAACCGTTAACGACACCTTATCGTTAAGCCCCACCTTATGGAAGATACCGATGGCATCATTATCACCGCTCCTGATTGAATTGGAGAGAAATGTATTACTGTCAAAATATTTTTTAAACTCATGGCCATAGTGCAACCCGGTTGTTGATGATTTATAAAAAGCATCTTCGGCATCGAGGGCTATGCTGTTTATACTGCTGTACAGATCTCCTCCTGCGAGTGAATAGCTCAGCCCGTATGTGAGTCCAAGATTAAGATCAGGTGTAAAATCATACCGGCCGGACAGGCTCAGATTGTGCTGATGGAGATTATAGCCGGTATTGTGTATATGGAAACTCTGATAAAAGAGATACCGGGTATCACACGTTAAACTCCCCGACTTCAAAAATGTCCAGTCTGCGTCGAGAGCAACGATCGCCCTCCAGTCTTTCTCTTTGCCCCTGTCGGTAGAAGGATTGGAAGGCTCAAGTATCGTATTCGTGTCGTACTGCCCGCCCGTAAGAAGCCCGAGGGAAAAGGGCTTTTTCCCCGCTTTTCGACTGGAAGCCGCTATTTCCAGATAGGATGTGGCCGCCTTTTTAAGCGGTTCATCGGCGTCGCTCTTCCATATTCCCGTAAAATAACTTTCTGCATGAGCCACCTCACCGAGTTTATAGAGCACAACTCCCAACTCATATTCAGCCCTCTTGTTCCCGGGATCAATCTTCAATGCTTCCTGAAGAACAAGTTTTGCATTATCGTATTCCCCGGCGCGTGAATAAGCCATGCCCAGAGAAATCATCGCATTTTTATCCCCGGGCTTTATTTCGAGAGCCTTCCTGAGGTTTCTTATTGCTTCCTGATACTTGCCGGTCTCTATCCGGTAAATCCCTTTGGTAATCGCAATCTCATACTCTTTTTCCGAGGCATGACAGACACCGGACAGCAAGAACACAAGCATAATACTCCCTGCAAATTTCCATTTTCGCATATGTCATTTATATCATATGCCTCCGCAGGAGTCAAGCGGATATTGAATTCACAGGTATTCAGACGCCGGAAGAGATACAAATGATATGGAAATGTTATTATAATTTTTTTATGTAAATATTGTTCTACAGGAAAGAGACCATGATAGAACCGGATAACAAAGAACATGTATGTGAACGGTGCGGGGAGTGCTGTGTCAATGGGAGTCCCACCCTTCACCTGTCCGACTTCAAGTTATTTGAAGAAAAAATAGTGACGTTGAATAACGTTTACACCCTTAGAAAAGGCGAGTTGGTATACGACAACGTAGGTGAAGAACTGGACTACCTCAAGGATGAGATGATAAAGGCAAAAGAACTCCCCGGATCGAAGACCTGTATTTTCTATGATTCCGATGACAGGGGATGCAGTATATATTCAACCAGGCCGCTTCAATGTGTCAAATTCGAGTGCTGGAACCCGAAGAAATTTTTTTCATCCATCAATGAAGAAAAACTGTCCCGCGAAGACCTCTTTCACCAAAGCCCGACCCTGAAGAAAATTATAACCACGTATGAAGAGAAATGCTCGTATGAAAAACTCGGAGAACTCTTTGAAGAGACACAGAAAGGGAACCGGGATGCTGCCGACGAAATCCTCGAAATTCTTCAGTACGACACAGCGATAAGGCCGTTCATAGGGGAAAAACTGAATATTCCCGGGGAGAGTATCGACCTCATCCTGGGCAGGCCGCTCGTTTCGACCATCAAGATGTTTGGCTATAAGGTAGTTGGAGATGAAGAGGGAAATTATTCGCTTATGCTGGATAAGGACGATGAATCCTGATACCCTGGCCTTTAATCCCGGAGAATTCCAAATCTCACGGCAAAGAGCCCAAATTAATCAGTTTATTTAATTACTATCCGGGCCGGAATTTTATCCTTTTATCCTCATTATATCGGCGCCGAGGCCGGTAAGCTTTTTCTCGATCCCCTCGTAACCCCTGTCAATATGATAAACCCTGTCTATAACGGACTCGCCCTCTGCACAGAGAGCGGCAACAACGAGCGAGGCGCTTGCCCGCAGGTCGGTCGCCATGACAGGCGCACCCTTCAGTGACCCGACACCCCGGACCGTTGCAGTATGCCCCTCCACCCTGATATCAGCCCCGAACCTTCTGAGTTCGGCAACGTGCATATACCTGTTTTCAAAAATGGTCTCTATGATGGAACTTGTCCCTCCGGCGATTGACATAAGGGCCATGAACTGCGCCTGCATATCCGTAGGGAACCCGGGATAGTGCATCGTCTTGATATCCCTGGATTCAGGCCTGGAAGACATTTTCACTGCGACTCCATTTCCTGCATGCTCAAACTGCACCCCCGTTTCCTCAAGCTTTTTCATGATTGCATCAAGATGGTCGACCCTGCAGTTCTCCAACAAAATATTGCCCCGGGTCACGGCGGCTGCAGTCATAAATGTACCTGCCTCGATCCTGTCAGGGATAACCGTGTAATCGAGGGGCCTGAGTTCATCAACACCTTTAATCTCTATCACCCTCTCCCCTGCACCCCTGATGTCTGCTCCCATGGATATAAGGGCATTTGCAAGGTCCACAACCTCCGGTTCCATTGCTGCATTATCGATCCTCGTAATACCCTTCGCCAGGACCGCCGCCATAAGTATATTTTCGGTCCCCGTTACTGTCGGGATATCAAGGTATATGTCAGTACCCTTCAGGCGTCCGACCCGCCCTAAAACATATCCCGAATCAAGCGAGATTTCAGCGCCCATTTTTTCCAGGGCCATGAGGTGGAGGTTTATCGGTCTTGCACCGATTGCGCACCCCCCGGGGAGAGAGACCCTGGCCTTTCCGAGTCTGGCAAGAAGTGGCCCAAGGATAACCACAGATGCCCTCATAGTCTTTACGAGTTCATAAGGCGCCTCATGTTTTTTGAACCCGTCCGACTCAACAACGGCAACAGAATCCCTGACATCAACACCCGATCCAAGATTTTGCAGTAATGACTTCATTGTATTGACATCCCTTAAATCGGGAACATTTCTAATAAGATGTTTCCCGGGGCAGAGAATGGTCGCTGCAAGGATAGGCAGGGCGGCGTTTTTCGCACCGCTTATCTTCACAGTGCCCTCGAGTTTTTTTCCACCTTTTATTATGAGTTTATCCATAATTGCAATAAATTAAAAATTATACAACTTACTCAGGTATAAGAAATAAGACTAAATAGTGTCTGTGTATAAAGTCAGTCTCTCTACCTGTCATTCCGGCAGTTCTTAAGCCGGAATCCAGTCTTTTCAATAACTTCTGGATTTCCCGATCCCCGAAAATACCGGGACAGGCAAGTCGGGAAATGACAGGCAGACACAATGACTTTATACACAGACTCTGAATAAATGATGAACCGGGTCTTAAAAAATGAATAATCTATTAATCCTGTAAAAAAAATCCGTGTAACTTACAGTTTTTGGCCTCGTCTATTTTACACAACGATCAACTTAAAAGGACAGCATCATTATCCTGTCATGTCCGGAATAATCTTTCTTAAACTCACTCCTTAATCCATAATTCCGGGCGAGTTCGGTGAGGGCGTCTCCCTGGTCCCATCCGACCTCAAAAAAACATTTCCCGCCTGGAAGCAGATAATTCCCCAGGCTTGCTATGATCATCCTGTAATAATCAAGCCCGTCTTCTCCCCCGTCAAGAGAGTTCACCGGTTCCCAGTTGCATATCTCTTCCTGCAAATCCGGGATTTCTGATGTCCTGATATATGGCGGGTTGGAAACTATGATGTCAAATTTCATCCCCTGCACAGGTTCAAACAGATTACCTCTTAAAAATCGTGCATTTCTAATACTGTTTATCCCGGCATTTTCCCTGGCATATTTGAGTGCCTCATCAGAATTATCAGTTGCCAGAACCTCAAAAGCAGGGTTTTTTGATGCAAGCGCCAATGCAATACATCCGCTCCCCGTACAGAGATCCAGTATCTTGATTTTTTTGCCACCCCCCGATCCCTGTCCCCCAATCCCTGCTTTTAAGACTTCATCAACAAGCAGTTCCGTTTCCGGCCGAGGAATCAATACCCCTCCGCCCACCCTGATACGAAGACCGTAAAATTCAACCTCACCCACTATGTACTGAACGGGTTCACCCATGAGCCTTCTAAAAACCAATGCATCGATATGATCAGAAGTCTTTTTATCAATAACGGGGTTGTCTCTGAAGAGCGTCTCCCTGCTGATTCCCAGTGAATGTACGATAATCAGCTCGGCGTCCTTCGCCGGGGAATGCAGCTCTTCCCTGCCGAGTATCAAAGCCACCTCATTCAGTTTTTCAAGGGCATTCATAAACTAAGTATAACCCAAAACCGGCGATTAACCACAGCCGTCTCCGGCGTTCGTTCGGCACTCGATTTATGAATAATGCGGGTTATAAAGTGGAGGGTTATGCTAATCATGCAGTAATAAACCGGCAGGCCCCTGAAAAAGGCATAAAAAGCGTATTATGTCATGCCGAATCCATTTCCCCGTCAACGGAGTCAATAAACATCAACCCTGTTTTATACAGTTCGTTATTAACCTTCCGTATCCATTTCACGACTGCTGTATCAGAGCTTACCGGGAGGTCGCTTTTTGTTATTATCAGTTTCTGCCCTTCTTCGATCGGCCCCCTCGTATACATACATAGCCCAGATTTACTCACATTAAGAGATACCCCTTTAAGAGGTCTGTTTCCGGGGTTCCTTTTTCCATTATTAAGCACTTTATACTCAAAAGTGGCACTAAATACATGCCTTGACTCTTTCCTCTTGTTATTATATCTCCTAAAGATCATTCCTTTTCCTGTTTTTTTTATATTCATATCTCCGCCTTTATTAACAGCATCAATAATCTTAATCATATCCAGCAGTTATTGAAAATTTTTTACCGGTATTCCGGGTTCTTGGCTATACGTTATTCTAAGCGTCAGCGAAGAATCCCGCCATTCGCTCAGTACAGGCTCTGCAACGAATCTCTGCCTTATTGAAATCAAAAACTTACAAGATTCTTCGTCGATCGAATCGACCTCACCAGAATGACACACAGGGGTTTTCCATATGTGGACATAGCAATAAACGTGCCTTTTCCTCTTATTATATAAATATCCTTTAACATCAGATGGTTATATTCTATACCGTAATCCCTGCGTTCTTTACATAATTATATTTCAGTGGTCAAAATCCGTACACCTGCCAATTATCTGACCGGCACACATCAATAATTACCTCGTAGTTACCTGAAATGAATGTTATCTTACACAGGAAATATTAAAAGAATAATGAGGAAAGAAGTGGAATTACGCTCAGAAATTGGTCGTTTTAAGCTTTTCTCTGAGAGTAGTACGCGATATGCCGAGTATCTTTGCCGCCCTGGTCTTGTTCCGGCCTGTAACGGCAAGGACTTTTCTTATGTACCTCAACTCCATCTCATCCAGTGAAACAAGGTCTTCGTCATCCGATTTATCCTTTACCGGTATATTTGTAAGCCGGAGATCATAAGGTTTAATCCATCTGTCCCTTGTATAAATAACAGCCCTCTCAATACAGTTCTTTAACTCTCTTACATTGCCCGGCCAGTCATGATTCAAAAACGCCTTTTCCGCCTCCGGAGTAAAGCCGCTTATCTGTTTTTTGAGTTCACGACTAAAAAGTTTCAGATAATAATCCGCAAGCAAAAATATATCATTTCCGCGCTTCCTTAACGGCGGAACATCGAGTGAAATTACCTTGATCCTGTAGTAAAGGTCCTCCCGAAAGTTACCTGACCTGACCTCGTTTTCGAGATCCAGATTCGTCGCTGCAATGATCCTTACATCCACATGGATATCCTTCAGCCCCCCGACCCTCCTGATCGTTTCCTCTTCGATGATACGTAACAGTTTGGGCTGGAGACCCTTCGGAAGATTCCCTATTTCATCGAGGAAAAGAGTTCCTCCGTCGGCAATTTCAGCCAGCCCTGTTTTGTCCTGCCCTGCACCTGTAAACGCCCCCCTCCGGTGGCCAAACAGTTCCGACTCGATAAGATTGGCTGAAAGGGTACCGCAATCAACCTTTACAAAGATACCCCTCCTGTTCCCGGGTAAATTATTGACAGCCCTCGCAACCAGTTCCTTGCCCGTGCCGGTCTCGCCCATTATAAGGACGGGTGATTTAACCCCTGCGGCCATTTTTATCTCTCTTTTCAATCTCTCTATCTCCCTGCTCTCTCCGATGATATCCCTGATCCCGATGTCCTGCAACTCATGCATGGAACGCTTCAATGACAACCTGGTCTTCATTGTCCTGTTGATTATAGTCCTTAACTCGATATTGTCAAAAGGTTTCAGTATGTAATCAATAGCACCGGCCTTGAGCGAATTGACGGCAGTCATGGCATCGTTTATCCCGGTCAGCATCACGATATCCGCATCTGGAGCAATATCTTTAATCATTCCAATAAGTGATATACCGTTTATATCAGGCAGGCCGATATCGAGAAAAATGAGGCCCACGACCTGGCTTTTCAACATTTCCAGGGCCTCAGCGCCGTTTGAAGCTTCAAGGACGTCATATTTCTCTTTTTTGACAATATTTGTAAGGACAAAGCGTAATTCCTCAGAATCCTCTACAATCAGAATCTTTCCCATCTCTTCTCCGTCTCGAAAAATATAATAAATGTTGTTCCGGCACCTTCGCCACTATCTACAAAAATTGCAGCATTATTTTCCTGAAGTATCCTGTAGACAATCGAAAGACCAAGTCCCGAACCATTATATTTAGTAGTAAAAAAGGGCTCAAATATCTTTTCACTGATGCCGCGGGGCATGCCGCAACCGTTATCCATCAGGGTCATCATGATGAATTGCTCTCTTCCCCTTAATTCGGGGAATATTATGCTGTATGCCTCCCTTTCGGCAGGTTGCAGGGTCTTGGCCTCTATCACAATTCTTCCATCGTGAGTTATCGCATCAATGGAATTGAGCATGAGATCAAGAATAACCTGCTGAATCTGTTTCGAATCAACCAGTATATCCGGCAGGGTTTTTTCGTAATTTTCCTCCAGAACAATTCCCTTCTCATTCAATTTCTTCTTTACCAGGGGCTTTACTTCCCGGATTATCTCCATCAGTGATGACCTTTTTATCCTGGGCCTTGGAGGCCGTGAATATGTGAAGAACCCCCTGAGTATTTCATCAAGTCGATCAACCTGTTTAATTATCCTGACGATACATTCCCTGTTGTTATCCGCATCACCAATATTTTCTTCAATAGACCGGGTCATGGTCTTGATCCCTGCAAGAGGATTTCTGATCTCATGTGCCACCGCAGAGGCCACGCGCGCCATGGTACTGAGCCTGTTCATCTTCTCCATCTCTTTCTGAAAACGCTTAATATCGGTTATATCTCTAAAAGAGATTATTATACCAACCATTTTGCCGGCAGCGTCCATCCTCGGAACTGTTGTAAAACCAATTATTCTTTCTTCACCATCAACAGTGAACATTGATAATTCATTCCTGTAAAATAAGCCATCCCTGTTTATCATTGTCATTGACTCTGTATTCCCTGAACCAATTACAGATGAAAGTTTCTCACCCCTTATCTTTTCCGCAAAGGCGTCCAAAATCCTGATGCCCTCCGGGTTGATTGTTACAATCTTCTCTTCTGAATCAAGCACCAGAAGTCCACAGCTCAATCCCTGGATAATCGAATCTCTGAATTTTTTTTCGCTTTGAAGCTCTTCGATGCTATTTTGAAGCCTGTCAATAAGTTCAATGGAATACTCTCTGACTGTTGGATTAATATCTTTCTTTGGGGGCGCAGTTATTTCACCGGTGAGATATCCTTTGATGCGCTTCTGCAACATCAGTATGTCGAAAGGCTTGATTATATATTCGTCAAAACCAAGCGTCTTGGCCCGGGTCACATCTCTTTTGCCGCCATACGCAGTGACCGCAACAATTGGAATATTTCTAAAATATTCAATCTGCCTGAGTTTCATCACAACGTCATATCCACTCAAACCCGGCAACATAATATCTATTAACACCAGAGATGGCCGCTTTTCACGCGCAAGTGCTATCCCCTCCTCACCCGTCTCTGCGACAAGAACTTCGCCGAAGTCCTTCAAAGCGCTCTTTATAAGCAATCTTATTTCCGGATCATCATCAATAAAGAGGATTTTCTGCATTTCATCCCCTCCTGACAGGATTGAAGAAATATATCATACAAAATACTTGCGATACTTCCTGCGCGAAATACCTGTGTATCATTAATAATGTGAGGGAACAAAATCAAGTACTAATCAGCAATAGATAAAAACAGTTTCGTGAAACACCATATAAACCTCGCGCTAATTTTTACCGGGAATCCTGTTTGCAATGGAGCCCCACCCCACCTATCCATCGGAATGGTACCAATCCCGACTTTGTCGGGACAGGTGTAAACACCCGATATGGGCGACATCCCGACCGACTGCATTTATCCACGGCCATGTCTGCCGACAGGCAAGAAATGCCGCGGTCTTCTGTTTATCGGGATAAATCAGGCAATCAACTCTGCCCTCATAATAATTTTGTACTTTTTCTTCAGCCCCTCAATATATGCCTCAACTGCCATTGATTTTTTCCGGCGGATAATCGTATCTCTGATATTTTTTAAGAAATCCGCATTCCCCTTAATCCGGGGAATGTCTTCATCCGGGATGACAACGGACGCCTCGATTAACTGCCTTAACTTCCGGGCGAGAAGTTCTTCTTTTGTCCTGGTTTCAAAATATTTCGGCGTCATCCTGTTCAATTGGAGCGTCCTTAAGTATATCCTTTCATTAAATTTCCCATCCCGTTGAAAAGCGGGTTCCCCGGCAATAGCCTCACGCAGTTCATCATCCGTAACATGAAGGCCCATATCCCTGGCGGCAACATAAAGTATCCTGGAATCCACCATTTGCATGAGCACCATTTCCTTGAGTTTCAACTTTTTCTCCATTTCGCTGTCAAACTTATCCTTATATATCTCTCTGTAGGTATTTCTCACATTGTCATAGGCACGCCAGTATTCCTTAACAGTTATACGCTCATTCCCGATCTCGGCCACAGGCTTGGGGCTGTGATCATTAACCGGACCGACATAAAAAAAGATAAAGGATATAATGATCAGGAAAAAAAAGATGTAGAAAAACTTTGCGTGTTTCCTCATAAAATTAAGCATCCGGAACCTCCGCTATCCAATAAAATTACCCTGTTGAGTCAGGCCTCAGGTCTATGTCCTTTTCAGGTATAACAGTAGAAATGGCATGTTTGTAAATCAGCTGCTGCGAAGCATCCTTGAGAAGAACGACAAAATTATCAAACCCCTTGATTACCCCTTTAAGCCGTACCCCGTTAGTAAGATATACCACGACCGCCACTTTATCCTTTCTTAACTGATTGAGATAATGATCCTGCAAATTCTGAGATTTGCTGTTAGCGCCCACTATTATCCTCCTCTCAATATATTTTTCCCGGAATAATAATTACCATTTAATCCGATTTATATTTATAGGATTATCAACAATTTCATATTATATATTATTTTAAATGAATGCAGTAAAAAAAATCTTTTTTCGTTGCCATCGCCGCAACAAAACATACCGATAGAGGTCCGGGACAGGAAGAATAGATTACCCGGCATTGCTTCAACTTCCCAAATAGTATTATTATTTTATGCACTAAAGATCTTATTGCCGATATCGGAGGTATACAGTGCTCGATATAAAATTTATCCGGGAAAACAGAAAGACAGTTGAAAGCGCTATTAAAAAAAGGCACGAAGACATATCTGTTTCAGCACTTATCGATATTGAAGAGAAACGGTTGGATCTGCTCAGGGAAATCGAAGTCCTGAGAAGCAGAAGGAACACTGTTTCGGAGGAAATAGGCAGGCTTAAAAAGGCAAAACAGGATGCCTCCGGCCTGATAGCCGAAATGAAATCCGTTTCCGAAAAGATAAAATCCATCAATGCCAGGCTCAAGGATACGGATAACCATATTACCTCCATCATGCTTACAATTCCCAACATCCCGCATAACAGCGTGCCCGTGGGTAAAGATGAATATGATAACGCCGAGATACGGAAATGGGGAACCCCGGGGACCTTTGATTTTGAACCTCTAAATCACTGGGATATTGCCGAAAAGCTTGACATAATCGATTTTGACCGCGCTTCAAAGATAGCAGGAGCACGGTTTGCCCTGATGAAAGGCCCCGGCGCACGGCTTGAGAGGGCGCTCATGAACTTCATGCTTGATCATAACACCGCCAGGGGATACAGGGAAGTCTCCCCCCCGGTGCTTGTTAACCGCGACACAATGACAGGCACGGGCCAACTGCCGAAATTCGAGGCGGACCTCTTCAGGACTGTGGATCCCGAACTGTATCTCATACCAACTGCGGAGGTCCCGGTAACAAACATTCACAGAAACGAGATTCTTGACGAAGCCATACTCCCTCTTTACTACACGGCATACACCCCCTGCTTCAGGAGAGAAGCAGGTTCCTATGGAAAAGATACCAGGGGGCTTATAAGACAACACCAGTTCAACAAGGTAGAGCTTGTGAAATTCGTGAAACCCGAAAATTCATACGATGAACTCGAAAAACTTACTGCCGATGCAGAGGATATCCTGCAGCAACTCGGGCTTCCATACAGGGTAGTCGTACTATGTACCGGTGATCTTGGTTTTTCTGCTGCCAAGACATACGATCTTGAGGTTTGGCTGCCGGGGCAACAGAGGTACCGCGAGATTTCCTCCTGCTCAAATTTTGAAGACTTTCAGGCAAGACGGGCAAAGATCAGGTTCAGAAGGGAGGGGAAAAAAGGGACCGAATTCGTACATACCCTGAACGGTTCCGGTCTCGCCATTGGACGGACAGTAGTGGCAATACTCGAGAATTACCAGCAGGAGGACGGTTCCGTTATCATTCCGGAAGCATTAAGACATTACATGGGCACAGAGGCAATAAAAAATGGGATATGAAAATATACTTTTACTAATAGGGAATACCCCGCTTGTAAGGATCAATCAGCTTGTAAGAGATACGGACGCCGAGGTATGGGCCAAGCTCGAAGGGTTTAACCCCGGAGGGTCCATAAAGGACAGAATAGCCCTCTCCATGATAGAAAGTGCGGAAAGAGACGGCAGGCTGCAACCCGGCGGCACCATTATTGAACCCACAAGCGGCAATACCGGCATAGGTCTTGCGATGGTTGCCGCTACCAAGAGATACAGGCTTATCCTTACAATGGCCGAAACCATGTCTCTTGAAAGAAGACAGCTTTTGAAGGCATTCGGAGCGGAGCTTATCCTTACCGAAGGCAAAAAGGGGATGGCGGGGGCACTCCAAAAGGCTGAAGAGATAAAAAGGGCAAACCCCGGCTATTTCATGCCTCAGCAGTTTGAAAATGAGGCAAACCCGGAGATTCACAGGAGTACCACTGCTATAGAGATTATCGACGCCCTCGGTGGGGTACCCGATGCCTTCGTGGCAGGTGTCGGCACAGGGGGCACCATTACAGGAGTAGGAGAGGTATTGAAATCAAGGAACCCTGAGACCATTGTTGTTGCAGTCGAACCCGCCGCATCTCCGGTTCTCTCCGGCGGAGAGCCCGGACCCCATAAAATCGCCGGGATAGGCGCCGGTTTTTTCCCGGGGATACTGAATACCGGGATATATAATGAGGTAATCCCCGTCACTGATGACGATGCCAAAAAGATGGCGGTACAATTAGCCCTGAAAGAAGGAATCCTTGCGGGGATATCCTCCGGTGCGGCAATGTGGGCAGCTCAAGCTGTTGCGAAAAGACTGGGAAGAGACAAAAAAATCGTAGTTATATTCCCGGACAGGGGAGAAAGATACCTGAGCACGGGACTCTTCGAAGATTAATGCTCGACTTGTCAGTAAAAAATCAGACGATGGCCAAGCAAAAATCGTCAGATACAAGGCGCACAAATTTCGAGGAATGAGGCGTACTTACGTACGCCGCAGTGACGAGATAAGTTGATGCAACGCAGTAGCCGGCGACTTTTTGCGACGCCATTAATGCTTAAAAACCCTCTGGCCCGTATAAACCATGGTGACCTTTGGGTCCGCTTCGTTACATGCAATTATGGATTCAAAGTCCCTTTCCGAACCGCCAGGCTGGACTATTGCAGAAATTCCTTCCTTTATCGCAACATCAACGCCGTCCCTGAAAGGAAAGAACGCATCTGAAACCATTGATGCGCCTATGAGTCCGCCTTTATTCCTTCCGGTTTCTTCATCGATCTCATTGAGTGCCGCCCTGTCTCTCTTCCCCTGCTCAACTTCAAGCTCATAGACCTTATAAGGCACTCCATGCCTCCTGAAACATAGCGCATCCGCATATTTTGTGTACGCCTTATGGATGGCTATCTCTGCAACACCTACCCTGTCCTGCTCTCCCGTACCTATGCCCACAGTTACCCCGTCCTTTACGTAAATAACGGAATTTGAGGTTATCCCCTGCTCGACATTCCAACCGAAAAGCATATCATCATATTCCCTGTCGGAAGGCATGCGCTCGATAACATATTCCCGTCCTTTATAGACCGTTCTTGCAGGCTGAAAATCGTCTTTACTCTTAACCTTATTGACCTGTGACTGCTGAACAATAATCCCGCCGTCGATAAGACACTTGAAATCAACATGCCGGACTTCACAATATTTTCCAAGATCATTGATTTTCTCCATCTTAATGATGCGGAGGTTCTTTCTCTGTGCCAGGATATCCACTGCGCCTTCCTCGTAATCAGGAGCTGCAACTACTTCGAGATAATTGGAATTGATCATCTCCGCTGTTTCTTTGTTTACCGGTCTGTTGACAGCAAGGCATCCACCGAATGCAGCTATCCTGTCTGCCATGTTTGCCCTGCTGTATGCGTCCGCTACAGTGCTTCCGTATGCAACTCCGCTTGGATTGTTATGTTTCATGATTGCCGCTGCGGGCCTGTCCATCAGAAACTTTAGTATATTAAGCGCATTATCGAGATCCGTAAGGTTCGTCTTGCCCGGATGCTTGCCCGCCTGTATCATCTGCTCTTCATTAATGCTGCTGACAAGGCCGTTTTCAGGTGCAATAAATTTACAATCCGCCAGAACGAGATTCCCTTTCACAAGTTCATACAGGGCAGCCTCCTGGTCAGGATTTTCTCCATACCGCAGACCCTTCTCGATCAGTTCACCGTTTGCATCGGGGAGTTTCCATGTCCTCTTTTTGTATATAAGTTTCCGGTCGCCAAAAGAAATGGTCATCTCTTCGGGAAAATTGTCAGCCATAATTGTTTTATACATCTTTTTCAGGTCAGCCATAAAATCCTCCGTTTTTATTCAGCCACGGACTCACGCGGACAGATGCTGATTTTAAAATCACTGAAGCCCGTGTTCATCTGCGTTCTGATTTTACTCTATAATGTGGTGCCCCCTGCAGGATTCGAACCTGCGGCACCAGGATTAGGAATCCTGTGCTCTATCCTACTGAGCTAAGGGGGCAGAGGCAATACCCACACGCAAATTCCCGCAGAGTTAAAATGAAGATCTTACTTCTCAAAAACTCCGGATAATCCACTGTTATCTGTGTCCGGACAGAGCAGTCCAAAGACCTTGTTAACTGCATCTTCCGCATCGCCAGCCGGAATTATCCCTTTTATGTCCCACGTGTTAATACCGACAACCGGTTTGCCCAGATGCAGGGCAAATGCAATCTCCGAAAGGGTTCCGTACTCACCGTTAACAGCTACAAAAGCATCTGCCGTGCGCGCTATGATAACATTTCGGCCGATACCCAGTCCAGTTGCGATGGGTATTTCTATGTAGGGATTTTCTCTGCCGGTTTTGTCATATGGAAGTATCCCGATCGTAATACCGCCGGCTGATTTTGCACCTCTGGAGGCATACTCCATAACGCCGGAAAGCCCTCCGCAGACGAGAACTGCGCCTTTCTCTGCAATTTGCTTTCCAACTTCTTCAGCCTCTCTGAGGAGGGCCATGGTAGCCCGCCGCCCGCCGATAACAGCAATTAATGGTCTTTTGTTGTTCAATGACTTTAATGGTCGCAGTTATTAAACGCAGTGCGAACCTTTTTTGAAAAACAAATCTTAAAATCCTAATTATGATACCCAATTTAAACTGATAAAGCTACCCACCCTCCCGTAGTCTCGCAGCTTCCCGCATCGCAAGCTCTCGGGACAGGCGGACTCCGTTGACTGTTGGAGCAGAGCGGAAATCCCGTTATTCGGGACGCTCCGAGCCTGCCTCCCTTATCGGTCTGCCCTGCCTGCAAAGATTCTTGCAATGGAATTAAGGAGCAGGCAAGGCAGTTATGCGTCCTCCACCGAGCAAAAAGTCTTTTTTAGGCACTGTCAAGTTAACTGTGTCTGAAATAACATAAAAGCCATTGATAATTATATATAATTCTCTCATTAAACTTTTGACAAAAAGATGGGAGAGTAAAATGGCTGAAAAAAAGCTGTCCAAGATGTTCAAGCTTAAATATTAAAAAGAAAGGTTTTACAAAAAGTTGTTCTAAAACCAAAAGAGGTTTTACAGAAAGAAAACTCCAGAGGTATCTATGTAAAGACTGCAATA
>BDTO01000073.1 GCA_002897855.1 bacterium BMS3Bbin05 | reverse complement strand
CCGGCGCCGCACTGGCGCTGACTGCGGGCCTGGCGGTCACCTGCTTTGTCAAGGCCTTCGGCATGAGTTTCCTGGGGAGGAGCCGGTCGGAATCAAGCCGGCGGGCGGTTGAACTGCCCTGGTCGATGCGAAGCGCAATGTTATTCCTGGCGCTCCTGTGCATTGTTTCCGGCATCCTCCCCACTTACATCATCCCGGTCCTGGACCGGACCGTCACCCCCATTGTCCATGAAAGTGCCGTGGACGCATTGGTGCCGCCGTTCTTCACCGGCGGCCGGGGCAAGGAGAAGCTCAACAAGGCATTTGCCGCCGATTTCCACAAACTGGGCGCCCAGGTAGGCAGTGACGTGCTTCCCGGCAGGGGCCTGGTGGTCCTGCACAGGGGCGGCAAGCGCAATCCCGTGGTCTTTGCCATGTCGACATCCTATACCTTTGTCGTGCTGCTTTTATTGCTCGGTGCAACCCTGGTAATGCTCAGGATAGTGGTGCGCAGGCGAAAAGTGAGGTACCAGCCCGCATGGGATGGGGGGTTACGAAGATTGCCTTCACACATGACATACACTGCTACGGGTTTTTCCAATCCTGTACGGGTAATCTTCAGTGCGGTTTTCCATCCAACTGTAACCAAAGAAACCAAGGAGGCTGTAGTGGAGCACTTCAGGACAGCCATTACCAAGGAAAGAAGAGAGGTCCATATAACGGAACGCCTGATTCTGCAACCCGTTGTTTCAATGCTCAGGGCTGTATCGGGCCGGATAGCCGCAATGCACAGCGGCAGTGTAAACACCTATGCAATGTATGTTATCATCAGCATAGTTCTGCTCCTGATCGGTGAACGGTTTTTTTGAAACCGGCATTAACAATTTAGAAGCTTTAGCACTGGAGGTCTCTCATGGAAATGACCTATAATGACCTTAAAGATCGGCTGCTGATGCTTATTGATGAATCTTCCGTGGTGGAGAGTGTCTCAGAATGCCCATGCGATGACCTGAGAGAAAAACTGATCCGCAACCGCTTCAATCTCGTCGTAGTCGGCCAGTTCAAGAGAGGAAAGACCACATTTATCAACTCACTTCTCGGAGCCGATATCCTGCCGACCGCCGTTGTGCCCCTTACATCAATTGTCACCGTAATTGAACACGGACCAAAGGTGCATGTGAATGTTACCTTCAATGACGGCACTACGAAGGAAGTCCCACCTGATGACCTGCCGGAATATGTCACCGAAAAAGGCAACCCGAAAAATGAAAAAGACGTGGCGGAAGTAGTGATCAAATATCCCTCCGCATACCTGAAAGACGGAGTAAGGCTCATCGATACTCCGGGGGTGGGCTCGGTTTACCAGCACAACACGGATGTGGCATACGAATATCTTCCCCGTTCCGATGCAACGGTCTTTCTCATCTCAGTCGATCAGCCTCTGAGCAAGGCGGAAGTCGATTTTCTGAAAGATGTCCGGCAGTATTCCGACCGGATATTCTTTCTCCAGAACAAGGCCGATTATCTGACCCCGGATGAACTTGTTGAATCTCTTGAATATACCAGGACCACCATTGAAAACGAGGTCGGCTATACTTCGCCTGAACTTTATCCGGTCTCGGCGAAATTTGGTCTTGAAGGGAAGCTGAAGGGCGACAACGAACTCCTGAAAAAGAGTAACCTGCCGGCATTCGAAGAAAGACTTTACAGGTTTCTGATCGAGGAAAAGGGTATGATCCTTATCCGTTCGGTTTCAAACAACCTGTTGCGTGTTATCTCGGAAGCTGTACTGAGGACCGAGCTTCTGCTGAAATCGCTCCAGAGCCCGCTTGAAGAGATAGAGAGGAAACTTCGGGCATTTGAGGAGAAACACAAGGAGATAGAATCCGATAAGCGGGATTTCGAGATACTCCTCGAAGGCGAGGCAAAGAGGATCACTGCCGAGATGCTCGATCCCGACCTTGAAGAGGTAAAAAGGGAGATCTCCGAAAAATTCCTGCCCGAATTTGACGGATTCTACCAGGAGAATAAAGCGCTTTCCCCGGGTAAACTGAGGAAGACGCTCGAGAGTTTTATCGTTCAGGGCGTTAAAGAGTCTTACTCCATATTCCGGAAAAATGAAGATACAAAGATATCCCTCGCCTTTGAAAAGGTGGCCGACAGATTTATAAAGAAGATAAATACAGTTATCGATGAACTACTTCGTTACTCGTCCGAGCTCTTTTCCATAAAGTTTGAATCTTTCAGCGCCGAGGCCCTCTGGAGCATGAAATCGGGCTTTTATTATAAATTCAAGGACGAACAGCTGATGATCGAGATGCTGGGAGAGGCCCTTACATCGCTCATGCCGCGTTTTGTAAGCAACAGGATAGTGCGCCGTACCATGAAAAAGTATCTCCTTGAGATGATAGAACGGCAGTCGGGCAGAATCCGGTGGGACTTTATAGACAGGCTACAGAAGAGCCGCCTTGAGTTTCGCTGGCAGATGCTCGGAAAAATCGACGAGACAGTCAAGGGCATCGGGGAAGCCGTCCGGAAGGGGCTGGAAGAGAGGAAGAAAGGAGAAGAAACGGCAAGGAAAAGGGAGGTAGAGGTAAAGGAAGAACTGGACCGGCTCTATATTCTCAAGGAAAAGATATTAAAGACTAAAGAGTCAACCGGCCCGGTATAGCCAATGGTTTTGTCTCCGACTGAAATCCCGCGAGGCCCAACGCCTGAGCTGTGCGGTGGCTATCAGCTATCCGCACGAGTGATTTGTTATCTGGTCCTAATGTTCAATATTTTAATCCCAGTTCTAAAGCAACTTCACCCAGTCTCTTGTCGAGCGTCCACAAGGGTACTTCGCTCAAGATAGCTGATGCAAGCAAGTGTATATCAATGTACCCCAACCCTTTTCCCATAAGATGATTTTTTTCTATGAACCTCATCACCTCTTCATGTTCTGTATGAAGCGCCATAGGGAGTGCCTGGAGAAGAGAAAGTATTTCAGCCCTATTCTTGAGATTCCCACAAGCAAGCTCACCAATGATAAACTGATGACAGACAGCGTGACCATCATTCAACAAGGCTTCAAGCCCGGTAGTCCCATCCCGTAAATATGCCACCCACACAGAAGTGTCAACAAGAACCATTTTATGCGCCTGCTGTTCTTCTACGTGGCATCATCTTCAATTTCTTCTCAGTTCCGCCAAGTTTGGATAGTCTCTTTGCACTTTCCCTTGATATAAGAGCTTGAAGCCCAAGCCTGACGAGAGAGGTTTTCTCCTTAATGCCGGTCAACTTTGCCGCTTCATCAAGAAGTTCATCTTCTATATTTAGTGTTGTTCTCATAAAGCCTCCTTTTGGCAATATGCATTATTATATGCTTTAGTATGCATCAATAGTATGCAAATGTCAAGAGTGGTTGTAGATTTGGTCAGATAACGTTCTGGCTGACCCGCACGGGCAACCAGCCGAGATGGTAAAACATAAGAGGCTAATCCGTGTCAGGTCGAGCCGGTTGATACTCATTAAGGCCTTCCTGAACCATACCCGAAACAGGTATGATTCAGGAACCCAAAAACTTTACACAAAGGAGACCCTGTATGAGACTTTAGACTAAAACACACAGATTTTAAAGAAACTGACTGCCAGGCCACGATATGTTTGGCGCCTGCCTGTGCGGTGCACGCAGACAGGCAGACTTTGATCTGAAACCGTTTATGGAAATAAAGCCGGAACTAAAGGGCAATCTTTAAAAAAACAAGGAAATGACACTTCCTATTTTATTTCCGATCAGGATCGCTTTTGCGTCTACCTGTCCCGTAGAGTGAAACTTCTTCCCGACAAGTTGGGATGCAGAGCTTTTCGGGAACAAGCGGAGGCATTATAAGGGTTATGCGATGGTCACCGCTTATCTACTCAACTAACTTGACCCCACAATTAGGGCAAAACTTTGGCTGGTCCAGACCCAGATATAATTTCCCCAAATATCCGTTGCATGAAGGGCAGCGCCACAGTTTAAAACCTACAAACGCCGCCAATATAAATGAGAGCGTAAGTAAAATCAGAGCTGTGGCACTTGATTTGATAGTGCCTTCGTACTGGGCAAGTACGGTAATACCAACCAATATTCCGCCGACAACCGCTACTCGGGTTATCTTTGCTCGACGAATAGCAAATTCAGCTATTATTTTTTTCATCGCGAATGTGTTTATTAATTTGTTGAGTCATTCAAACCCTCACTCTTATAGCCGTGGTTCCGCCCGACATTATCTTTTAACTTTATTCTGCATCTTGAAAAAGAGTATCAGAAGTAAAGTATAAAATCAAGTGAATATACACCTTTTTTACTGATTACGCCCCCTTTATGCATTCTAATAATTCACATTATGATGTTATAGTGATGAGTAATAATATTTGTAAATTATTATGTTAGAAGAATTTTGAGAGTTTCCGGTATCTAAAGGGGATGTACCATGCAAGTATGTCCCTTTCTATCGCCATCATGTTCATCCATCATCGCTACAAAGGGCATTCAAGGAAACAGTAATCAAAGCCGGCATCACGAAACAGGCATCCATTCATGCCCTGCGGCACAGTTGTGCAACACACTTCAGCGAAAACGGCTATGACATAAGGACTGTCCAGGAACTCCCCGGTCACAAGAACATGAATACCACCATGATTTATACCCATGTGGCCGACAGAAATGTTCTTGGCGTTCGCAGTCCTCCGGATAACAGGGAGAGCTTATAGATTTTGCTGCCCTGCAAATCTCTGACCTGCGGGACGGATGTGATAAATCATAAATGCACTCGAAACGGTCCCGTCACCGAAATCAAATTGATATGCACCTCATTATAAGGCCTGCTTAATACCGACCTCGGAGACTCCGGGAACCGGGGTCGAGAATAAGTGAAGCGCCTGTCCTGTCAACCCTTAAACCTTTCTATCTCTGTTTTTCGGTGTATATTTCCCGCTGTCTTTGATTGAAATATATTGTTATAATATATAATCTCGGAGGCGTTACTATTACTGAGACGGATGTGCTTATGCAATGGATTGGGAATCTCTCATGGGGACTGGTCATAATACTCTGCCTGACTCTCGGTCTCGCTCCATTCAGCCCTCCCCATATCGTTGAAAAGATCCGGATGCTTGTTCACGGAGAGCTGAAAAAACCGATAGACCGGTTCGACCTCTTCCTTCACGGAATCCCATGGGGGCTCCTCGTGCTCAAGGGAATTGCTTCATTCAAGGGCAAATAGCCGGTCGTTTATTTTTCTCATGGCCGGCAGACAGAAAATAAATCAAAAAGCCTTCTCTCCGAAAGCGGCCTTAAAGCGTTCATTAAATGATTCGGGTGTGAAATGAAACGTCTGTGTACCGTAATTTTCAACTGAATACGTTGCAGCTACGGCACCCATTCTGGCGGCGTGCTCGATATCGCCTCCGTTCAGAATAAGGCCTTTGATCAGCCCGGCCCTGTAAGCATCTCCCGCACCGGTCGGGTCTTTTACCGGGTCGGCAGGAGCAGCCGGTATATGGATTCGATTAATCTTCCCGTCTTCCCCCGTATTTATCTCTGAACCCTCTTCACCCTTTGTTACAATCAGCATGCCGGTCTTCTTCAGGACATCCTCCAGTTCCATAGACGTCTTTTCAAGTGTGAGTTGGAGTTCGTAGTCGTTGCAGATGAATATTTTTGAACCGTCTATCATCCCGGCAAGCTGCTCTCCGGACCATGCCGGGAGCGACTGACCCGGATCGAAGATATAATCCACGCCCCTTTCTTTAAACACCCTTGAATAATTATACATATCTTCAAGATTGCCGGGTGATATTATAGCAAGCGCTTTCTCAGGATTAATCAAATCCAGATCGAATCCCGCCCTGCAATTCATTGCACCGGGATTGAATGCTGTTATCTGGTTGTCGGACTTGTCGGTTGTGATGTATGCTCCGGCGGTAAGCACATCATCGAAAACCTTTACATGATCTATCGGGATATTATTCTTCAAAAGCCAGTTCCTGTATTTGCCGAAATCACTGCCTGCAGTCGCAAGGATCGTCGGGGTCTCTCCGAGAAGTGAAAGGGTATAGGCGATATTGCCTGCCGTGCCGCCAAAATTTTCTCTCAGACCGTCTATCATGAAACAGACATTTAAGATATGAATCTTGTCGGGGAGTATGTGGTCGGAAAACTTCCCCGGAAAGTTCATGATTCTGTCATACGCCAGAGAACCTGATATAAGAATATTCATGCAACCCCCTGATTCAGCCGCAACTCTTTACGGATGACCATATATCTTTGTCAAGATTATACTTAAATATCCTATTGTCTTTCAACTTTTATTCCACGCCTGTTTCACATCGGAAGACTTACTTTTGCCACAGACGGACACGGACTGAAGAAAAAAAATAAAAGGCTATATATGGTTTTAAAATAATAAAGAATCTTTAAAAAAAGTCTGTGAAAGTCTGTGGCAAAAAAAGATTTTTCGGCCGCAGATTTACACGGATAAATACAGATAGAAAATTTAAAAGTTATTTAAATGGATAGCGAGCGGAAGTGAGCGAATATAATAGTAAAAATCTTCCTTACATTAGATTACCGGTGGCGGAGCCACTGGGAAGATCAATGGATAGCAAGCGGAAGTGCCTGTCCCGGCTGTCCCGGCTTGTCGGGGAGTTTTTTATCGGGGAGCGAATATAATAATAATTTATTCCCTGCATTAGATTACCGGCGGCGGAGCCGCCGGGAAGATCAATTGCCTTGTTTGTCATTCCAAACCCTTCGCTATTCGTCACCCTGAGCCTGTTGAAGGGTTCGCATTTCCGCTTCTTTCCGCTCAGGGCAGGCTCCGTCGAAAAATTCCGACTTCTGAGATTCTTCGTGCTTCGCCCTCAGAATGACTAAAAAAAGCGTTCCATCAGGATAACCCCTCCTCTCTCCTCCCCTTAATTTAAGGGGAGGATGGGTGGGGTTAAGAAGAGATTCTTCTGCTAAAGCCTCAGAATGAGATTGTTACACCGCATCCACGGGAAGGAGCAACTCCCCTTCTTACAAAGGAGGGGCCGGGGGAGGTTCGCCCCCTGCCCCTCCATCTCCTCCTTATCAGAGCTGCTCCGCCTATTATCAGGATAATACTTGATGCAAGCGGATACTTAACAGCACAGACAAGCGCCATTATTCATTATTATGCTCAGGGTATATACCTCCATATCACCATGTCGTAATTGCCGGAACTATTCTTACTTTTTCCTGCAACCAGTATCTTTCCGATTGAATCGGTCGTGATGGAGTAGCCGCAGTCCTGACTATTCCCACCTGCTGCACCATTATGGACAACTATGCCATCCGTGTCAAAGCTGGGGTCGAGTGTCCCATCAGGATTGTACCTCCAGATAACCATGTCATCATTGTAGGAGCCGTTGCCGCTATTCCCCGTAACAACTATCTTTCCGTTTGAGTCGTTCGTGATAGATCTGCCATAGTCACCACCACTTCCGCCTGCTGCATTGTCATGGATAACTATGCCGCCTGTGCCGAATGTTGTATCCAGTGTCCCATCTGTATTATACCTCCAGATTGCCATGTCGCTATTGGAGCCATTGTAGCTCGACCCCGCAACAAGTATCTTCCCGTCTGCATCAGTGATAATGGAATTGCCAAAGTCATCACCACTTCCGCCTGCTGCGTTGTCATGGACGACTATGCCGTCTGTGTCAAATGATGTATCGAGTGTCCCATCACTGTTATACCTCCAGATGACCATATCGTAATTTGAGCCGTTGTAGCTAAACCCTGTAACAAGTATCTTACTGCCTGAGTCGGTTGTGATAGAGTGGCCCTCGTCCCAACTATTTCCGCCTGCTGCACTATCATGAACAACTACGCCGTTCGTGCCAAAGGTGGTATCCAGTGTCCCATCAGGGAGATACCTCCAGATAACCATATCAGTATCGGAACTGTTATAGCTATATCCCGCAACCAATATCCTGCCATTGGAGTCAGTGGTGATGGAGTAGCCACAGTCATCACTACTTCCGCCTGCAGCATTGTCATGGACAACTATACCGTCTACATCAAATGATGTATCGAGTGTCCCATCAGGGTTGTACCTCCATATGACCATGTCATAATTGCCTGAGCTGTTCAAGCTACACCCCGTAACCAATATCTTTCCACTTGAGTCCGTGGTGATGGAATAGCCATAGTCATCACTACTTCCGCCTGCTGCGTTGTCATGGACGACTATGCCGTCTGTGTCAAACGATGTATCAAGTGTCCCATCAGGGTTGTACCTCCATATGACCATGTCGTAATTGCTGGAACTATAGCTGTATCCGGCAACGAGTATCTTCCCATTATCCTCAATCGTAATGGCATACCCTTCGTCCTCTGCGTTTCCGCCTGCTGCACCGTTATGGACAACTATGCCGTCTGTGTCAAACGAGGTATCGAGTGTCCCTGAGTCATAACAGTTGACTGCTACATTCGTTACATTCGCCCCGGATATCGTCCCCGAACCATTTGTCACAAAACAGCTCTGTGCACCGGGGTGTGTCTTCACCGTTACCGCATAAGCTGCACCGTCGGCAAGCCCGGTAGCGAATGTGAATGAGCCGTCTGCGGTTGCCGCCAGGTCATTTCCTCCATTGTTCTGCAATACCACTGTCTCACCTGATGCAAGCCCCGTCACTGTACCGCCTACTGTGTAAGTGTTAACTGAGCATGTTACTGTTACATCTGTTATATTCGCCCCCGATACTGTCCCTGTTCCATTTGCAACTGAACATGTCTGTGTAGCAGGCTGTGTCTTTACTGTTACACTATAGGCAGAGCCATCTGCTATCGCAGTCGAAAAGGTAAATGTCCCATCTGCTGTTATTGTAAGGCCGTCCCCTCCGTTGTTCTGAAGCACTACTGTGCCGCTGAGTCCTGACACTGTGCCTCCTACGGTGTAGGTAGGTGTACTGCTGCTGCTGCCTCCTCCTCCTCCACCACAGCCTGTTATGACAACGGCTATGGACAGAAGCACTGTTGCTATTACTCCTGATAGTCCTTTTTTCATGATTTCCTCCCTGATTGATAATTTGTACATCTCAAGGGGTATATTTGCAGCTCCCCCCCCTCAAAACGGCATGTCCATTAATACTAAAATATTATCCTGATAATACCCATGAGTCAAGGTAATTTTCACATCGGAAGACTTACTTTTGCCACGTATGGACACGGACTGAAGGAAAGGCTGAAGGCTGAAGACTGAAGAGGCTGGCAAGCCCCGACTTTGTCGGGACAAGCCGGCAAGCTCAATGGCTCAGGTGCAAAGAAAGAAGGGGTTGGGGGTTGGTAAAAAACCAAACCCCTTCCATCCTGACTCAGTAATCAATATTTATACGAACTTCCCAATGATACCATGAAGTCCGGGGCCCCGGCTGTGTTAGGGTCTTCCGAGAATGAAAGCTCCAGGGCAAAATCCCTGCTGACGAGATATTTGGCGCCGAAACTCAGGATGCTGCCCGGCTCATCCATCTCCCTTATGCCCGTCTTCTCAAACGGGGTATCCTGAATAAAGAACTGCGTATAAAGCGAGAGGTTTCGTGTATACATCCACTCGATTCCGAGACCGCCGAAGAGATAGTTCCTGAGATCGATACCCCCCCTTCCCCTGTATTTGTCCGCAAACACTATCCCCAAATTTGTATATGCCATTAAACTCCTTCCGAGTGTCTTATCCATTAGCAGAGTCATCCCCCATTCATAACCGCCGCTGCCGTACCCCTTATCCGCATCCCCGGTAGGAAGTTCCAGAAAAGCATTCATGCTGATAACGGGATCATTTGCAGAAAGCACTTCCCTGGCGGATATCTTTATATCGCCAAGTGACACCCCCCCTGATTTACCCTCTACAACTGTCAGTCCATTGTGGTTTACTTGAAATAGAAACTCATTGTCCGGGCGCAGGCCCCTTCCGTAATCGCTAAAACCAAACGTATCGTGGTATGATTTCAGCATACCGTCCAGAATCCCGCCATAATAATCTATTAAGGGTAAATCCAGGCCCAGCTCCAGTCTATTACCTACCACCTTGTTCAGCCTTAAATCTGTTATCAGGGCCTCCAGGTCTATATTGAATGACCATTCGCCGGAATTGCGAACAAGATAGGTACTCGAATAAGTCAGATCGACATCAAACGATTCCCTGATTTGAGCCGATTCCAGGACGGGGCTGCCGGTACCCACAAACATTGGATGGGAATTCCTTATATACAGGGGGCCCTGAAACGCATATGCCGTTCTTTTTAAGCCCGGGGTAATGACAAGTAAAGCAATCACCCCGCCTAACCCCAAAAATATATTTAGAATAATGCGAATAGTATGGGAAAATTTATTTTTCCATACCTTAGTGCTCTTGTTCGTAAGTTCGGTGACGCATTTTAATGCTGAGAAATTTAGAATATCGTAACAGCGCAGTCTCCCCCTTTGGGAAAGAGGGATTAAGGGGGATTTTATAATTAAACCTTTCCCAAATCCCCCCTGCCCCCCTTTGTTAAAGGGGGGATTAAACAATTGCTGAAGAAAATAATATGCAATCATATTTATTAAATAGTGTCTGTCCATAAAGTCAGTCTCTCTATCTGTCATTCCGGCAGTCCTTAAGCCGGAATCTATTCTTTTCAATAAGTTCTGAATGTCCCGAACGCTTGCGGGACATGACAAAAATAAAAAACAGCAATTTATACACAGACACTAAATAGTGTCTGTCCATAAAGTCAGTCCCTCTACCTGTCATTCCGGCAGTCCTTAAGCCGGAATCTATTCTTTTCAATAAGTTCTGCATGTCCCGAACGCTTGCGGGACATGTATGTTTCATATCAAAAGAGGTGTTACTATTCAATTATTACAAGGTACTGCTGCGAATTAAAGACAGCAGGCAGCATGTATGAAAAATCATGTGATAATATTACAAAAAAACGGCCAAATACACAACCTGTTATGATTTTTCTGCAGGCTCAGAGAATAAACAAACCCCTCCCTCCTCTCACAGGTAAAATCCTGAGGATAATGTCTGAATACCCGCCATTATAATAAAGAGGCCTATCGCAAGGACTCTGCCGGTTCCGGTTATAGCAGCTTCTGGACAACTGACCTCAGAAACTCCTTTTTCTTTTTGAGGTCCTCACGGAAATCCATCCTGTCCGTGTTGGCGATTTCCATCCTCAACTCAGAGAGGTAACATTCCAGTGATTCCCTGAGCGCCTGGACCTCTTCCTGAGAAAGTTCTACCTTTAACATAATTGGCCTCCTTTCATGCATGTATTCCTGTTATTATTTTACACCTGATTATGGCAGCTTTCAATCAATAAAATTCTGATCGAATTCCCTGCCCCGTCCATAAGAACATCCGACCGGCAGGCAACCGGAAACATGTTATAATTGATTATCAGTTACACTTCTTTTTTATGGCAAAAATGAATTTTATGATCGGATTTACATTTGAAAATCAAGGCAATTGCTGCGAATATTATCCCTGGTCATGAAATCAATTGAAAAAAAAATATCATCCGCACCAACTTGCTGCGGTGTCTACCTGTTCAGGGACTCCCGCAACCGCATCATTTATATCGGCAAGGCAAAAAACCTTAGAACCCGGCTCAGGAGCTATACCGGCGCTGCTTCAGGACTTGATGTCAGAAAGCGGGAGATGCTGAAGACAGTTCATGATCTCAGCTTTATTATCACAGACAACGAGCTCGAGGCCCTCGCACTCGAGGCCAACCTCATTAAACAGAACAGACCAAAATATAACATAATCCTCAGGGATGACAAAAATTATCCATATATAAGGATCGATCTAAACCAATACTGGCCCCGGATCGAGGTAGTGAGGAGAATCGGCAGAGACAATTCGCTATATTTCGGCCCTTATATCCCTGCGTCAGGCCTGAGGGAAACACTTTCGCTCATCAGAAGGCACTTCAATATCCGGCCCTGCAGATATTCAACACTGGAACATGTGAAACCGTGCGTACAATACCAGATGGGAAGGTGTCCGGCGCCATGCGGAAGACTCATTTCCAGAGAGACATACATGAAATCCGTTGATGAGGTTATTGATTTTCTGAAAGGTAAAGGCAGGGCACTCCTCGATACACTAAGGAAACAGATGCAGGGATATTCAAAGAAGGAAATGTTCGAAGATGCCGCAAAGACCCGTGACAGGATAGCCGCGATAGAAAAGATATGGGATTCTCAGAGAGTAGTAGCCCCCGGACTCGGAGAAATCGATGTAGTGGGTCTTGCCGGAAAAGGAAATGATACGGCTATTGTCCAGCTTTTTATCAGAGACGGGCTGATGACGGGTTCAAAAGAATTTTTTCTGAAGGACACATCGGATCTGTCTGAAAGCGACCTGCTGCACTCATTTATTGAGATGTTGTATTCAAACCGGATAATCCCTCCACGTCTCCTGCTCACGCCGTCCATGCCGGCGGATTCCGGTACGATAGCAGACTGGCTTACCGGCAAAAAGGGCCGGTGTGTCAAGATTGCAGCGCCACAGAAAGGACAAAAAAAACAACTCATCGAGATGGCATGCAAAAATGCACAGGTCTTCCTGGAACAGCACCGGGCAGTCGATTATGAATTCGCCGTTGCAGGTATCAGGAACATGATCGGCCTATCGGCCATACCACAGTCGATAGGGGCATTTGATGTATCAACCATTCAGGGGACCGGATCGGTTGGCGCATTTGTCCTTTGGGAAAACGGGCATTTCCGGAAGAGTTCATACAGATTTGTAAACATCAGAACGGTGGATGGCGTAGATGACTATTCCATGATGGAGGAGTCGGTTGAGAGAATCATCAGCAATATGACGGAGCATGTTCCCGACCTGATCATTATCGACGGCGGCAGGGGTCAACTTCAGATTGCGGGAAGGATTTTAAAGAAAATAGCTCTTTCATATTATCCCGAAATAATTGCCATTGCCAAGGATCCCGACAGGGTACTGACTGCCGGAGGAGCGGAGATATCGATCGACGATACCAGGCCCGCCTCACTTCTCTTACGCAAGATCAGGGATGAGGTTCACCGCTTTGCAATTACGAGGCACAGGAAGGCAAGGACCGGGCGGATGTTGAGTTCCAGCCTCGAAAAAGTGCCGGGTGTAGGCAAAAAAAGGAGACTTGCCCTGCTCCGGCATTTTGGTTCCCTTGAAGCCATTAAAAAAGCACCCGTTGAAGATATTTCCAATATTAAGGGTTTCAATATGAAATTGGCAAAGAATATAAAGAATAATCTTCCGGTATAACCCCCTGATATCCTTCCTGCAACCGCAACTGCGACCGCTTTCAACATTATTTATTCTGAGGTATAATATATTCATGTTCGGTAAAAAGGCCATTGAGGAATATCTGCATGAAAGATTCGGCAAATCTGAACTGCTTGAATTCAAGGTTATCGGCGCTGGTACTCATGGCACAGGATTTTCGCTGCGGTTCAGATCTCAGGATGGCATAAGAGAGTATGTCTTAAAGCACCTCGAACCTCACGGGCTGGGCCATGACTATCCCTCGGACAGGGCCGGCGTATTTCTCCTTGCCGAGGCGGAATATAAGAATCTCCCCAATCACATCCGTGCGATCGATGTTATATCTCTTTTACCGGACGGTTCTGTGAAATCGGTAGGAGGCGGAAAGGAGTATTACCTCGTTATGGAAAAAGCGGAGGGTACCGGTTACTTCCATGATCTTGAAAACTTTAAGGAAAAATCGAACCTCGGCAAAAGAGATGTGCAAAAGATACATGCAATGACCGAATATCTTGCAAAGATACACTCTGTTAAAAAAAAATCAAAAGGTCTTTACTGGAGAAAGATAAGAGACACAATAGGACATGGAGAATGCCTGATGGGGGTGTTCGATTCATATCCCACGGGTACGATGGGCTTCCCGGAGATGGCGGAAATCGAAAAAAAGTGTATCGATTGGCGAGCGCGGCTGAAACCCCTGCACCACAGGCTCTCCCAGATACACGGGGATTTTCATCCCGGCAACATCTGGTTCAAAGACAATTCATTCATACTTCTCGACAGGAGCAGGGGACCATGGGGAGATCCGGCAGATGATATTACTGCATTAACCGTCAATTATATTTTCTTCTCAATAAAGTCCCACGGCGATATAAGCGGGCCTTTTTTTGAAGGCCTTAAGCTGTTTTTCGACAACTATATAAATCTGACAGGAGACAGCGAAATCTTGAATGTTTGCGGACTCTTTTATGCCTTCAGAGGGGTTGTTGTTGCCAATCCGCTATTCTATCCTGAAGTCAGTGATAAACAGAGACAACTGATATTCAGGTTCGTTAATAACGTGCTCAATGATATTCGATTTGATTATGAAAGAGTGAACAGCTATCTGGAAGGCTGAAACTTAATATATTCATCCCAGTATTTCAACAGCTCACTGGTTGCCATTATATCGCGTACACAATATTTTGCTATATCTGTATACAGGCCCTCATCGAACAATCTCTTCACATCCTCCCCCTTTATACCTTCTTCCTTCGGACTTGTAATCCCCAATGCCCGGCACCACATATCAAGACTGAAACGTTTCCTTGTCGCACCGAAAAAAGAAAGCCGGTCGAACAGATCGATATGAGGGCCGCTATAACGATACGGCATAAGATCCCGCGTTGGCTTTATCTTATTTATGGCAGACCTTATAATGATAAATGGGCAATCAAATCCACGCCCGTTAAATGTAACGAATTCGTCATAACGACTGATTACATCCCAGAAGTTCTCAAGTATACCCTTTTCGTCCGCTACTTCGTACTTTATACCGTTATCCTCAAGAGGTTCCGGCCGACTCCCCGGAGACTGGTAATATACAACCCCCTTGAGCGTATCGGGATTAAGCATGCCTATGGTTATTATTTCCGCGGTATGGGGATAAAGAGACAGGTTGCTTTTTACTTCCTGTCTTTCTTCCTCGGTCACGGCCCGCTTCATTAGATATTCCCGGGTGGGCTCATCCAGCGACTCGAAATTCTTCCCAAGGGTTTCTATATCGAATACAATACGAGACATCAATCAGCCGAAATCCGGGCTGCCTTTTCCCCGGGCAGGCTTTTGAACGTGTCCCACATCTTCAGCAGTTCTGTGGCCCGCTTTAACTGGAGGTCTTCCCCTTTACCGACACTCAGGAGTATTTTCTCATGCTTCTTTCCCGCCGCAGGTTTCTTCAACTGCTCATTTCTAAGATGACCCTTGAGGTCACTTTCGCGGAGGATTACGTGTCCCTGGCCATTTTTTACAGGCAACCTTACTTCGATATCGGGTTTAATGCCGGTATTCTGAATCGATGTCCCTTTCGGGGTATAATATTTCGCAGTCGTTAACCTCAGTGCAGAACCATCGCTTAATGGAATCACGCTCTGAACCGATCCCTTGCCGAAAGTCGGCATGCCGAGAATAACAGCCCTGTCCCAGTCCTTCATTGCACCTGAAACGATCTCGGATGCACTTGCACTCCCCTGATTTACGAGAATTATCATCGGGTAGTTATAATGTGCCCTCTTTCCTTTTGTATAATACTCCTGTTTCTTGCCTACTCTTCCCTTGATATAAACAACCAGTTTGTTTTGCGGCAGAAATTCACCAGACACTTCTACTGCACTGTTCAGAAGCCCACCCGGGTTATTTCTAAGGTCAAGTATCAGCGATTTTATCTTCTTGCTGTCAAGTTTCTTCAATGCAACTGCGAGTTCATCTGCCGTCTTTTCCTGAAACTGGCTGATCTTTACATACCCGATACCATCTCCCAGAACCTTGTATTTCACACTCTTTATCTTTATGATATCCCGGACTATTTTATAGTTCCTGGGTTCCTTCAGACCCTTTCGGATAATGGTTATTGTAACCGGCGTACCCTTGCGTCCTCTCATCTTATGAACTGCTTCCATCAGTGTCATATCCTTGGTAAAGGCTCCATCAACCTTTATAATTTTATCCCCTGCCTTGATACCCGCCTTAAAGGCAGGAGTATCCTCTATCGGGGTAATTACCGTCAAAACGCTATCCTTTATCCCGATCTGAATCCCGAGTCCGCCGAACACTCCCCTCGTGTCAACCTGCATTTCCTTATAAGCATCAGCCGTCATAAAGGAGGAGTGGGGGTCCAGAGAACTCAGCATCCCCCTTATGGCTCCATATACGAGATCTTTGACATCTACCTTTTCAACGTAATTTCTCTCGACAAGCGATAACACCTCCGTAAATATTTTCAATTCCTTGTATGAATCATTGTTCGCATCAACACTGTCTATACCCCATTTGCCGACCAATAATCCTGCAGATGAAATAAAGACTATAAGAAACCAGATAGATAAAATTTTTGTCATCTTCTTCATGGTATGTTATCCTCCAGAAAATATTTGATCATTCATCGATTCCTGGCAAGCCATTGCCGGGGGTTTAGAGGCTTGCCTCTGTATCTTATCTCAAAATAAAGAGCAGGGAAACTGACAGTTCCTGACTTTCCGACTTTTCCAATGGCCTGCCCCCTTTTAACGGTATCGCCGGGCCTGAAAAATATCTCGCTCAGGTTGGCATATACCGAGTGGTAGCCACTGCCATGATTTATTATCATAACCTTTCCATATCCTTTAAACCAATCAGCGTAAACAACCCTTCCCGAATAAACCGCCCGGGCTACTGTACCTTCCGGCGCCCTGATATAGATACCCCGCCTGAAAACGGGTATTTTATATTCGTGATCTTTATAAGAACCAAACCGCTTTGTAACCCGGCCACCCATTATAGGCCAGGGCAGTTTACCTTTTGACAAGGCAAACCTTGTCAGTTTATATGTTCGTGAGCGCTTTTGCCGCAGCATTCTGCGGATCTTATTTGATGCCTCGGTAAGCTCACGAAACATCTTTTCGTATAATTTCCTGCGACCCTGGATGGAAGCAAAAATCCTTTCCTTTTGTTTTTTCTCAGCAATCAGCCTATCCCGGTCCTTTTGAAGCTTTTTTTCTTCGGTTTTTAACTTCAGATAAAGCGAGTCCAGGCTTATCTTTTTTTTGTGAAGCAAAATCAGATTTTTCTTGTAAATCTCTATCCGGTTATAATCATACTCGGCTATCTTTCTCAGATAGTGCATATTCCTGACCATTTGTGAAAAGCTTTTTGAAGCGACAAGTGCAATCAAAATGCCAGATGAATCATTACCGTATCTTTGCATGGACAGCAGCTTTCTCTTTAAATATGATCTCTGTTTCTCAATCTTTTTTTTAAATTCCCCGAATTCCTTTTTCACCAGAGCAACCCGGCCACTCATGCGATTTACCTTCCTGCGCTGGCGTTTCAGTTCCTTCCTTATACTATAAAGCCTCTTGTTTGTCTGCTGTATCTTCCTGGTAAAGGAAATTTCGCTCTTCCTGGCCTTTATTATTTTTTTCTTACGTTCTTTTATCTGTTTCTGGATTTTCTGATACTTTTGTTCAAGCTTACCGGCAAAAACAGGTGCGGTAATCAGAGAGACGATCATGACGGGGATTATCGTTATGAAAATAATTATGAAGAGCTTCTTTAAACAACGGTGCATTCTAATATTTGATCCTTCCCAATGCTACCACTGTACCAAAGAGTCCCAGCAATAAACCAATAATGGGCATAACGCCAAACATGTTTACCGGAAAGCTCAGATATTTCAGGAGAGGGAATTCCTCTGCAAGCCTGACAAGAACATAATAAAAAGTATAAGACTCAACAACGCCGAATATCCCGCCCACAAAACCTATAATCCCTCCTTCAATCAGGAAAGGCGCCCTTATAAACCCTGCGGTGGCCCCCAGAAGCTTATATGTCTCTATCTCTTCATTTCTTCTGTAAAACAATATTTTTACAGTAGTGTAAATCACAAATATAATAGCAAAGAAAATCAACACCGAAAAAAAGATGCCCACAGCCCTCATAGCAGTTCTGAATGACTGGACAAAATCCAGAATCTGCCTGCCATAGTCTATATCATCGACATACGGTTTACTTTTAAGCCTGTTGATCAGGGCTTCAACTTTCTCCATTGAAAACCGGTCTTTTTTAATCTTTACTTCAAAAGAAGGAGATAGCGGGTTTTCGTTCAGGCCTTCAAGTATATATTCTGCGCCCCGGAGATTATGCCTGAGTTCCCTGTAAGCCTTTTCCTTGGAAATATAAACAACGCTTTTTACAAGGCTATCTCTTTTAAGGAGAGCTTCTGAATGCTTGATTTCGTTCCCTGGAAGACCATCCTTGAGGTAGACCATAATGGTAAACTTTCCGGGAAGCCTTTTTGCAATAAGTTCGACATTATAAAGAGTAAAGACTGTAATGGAAAGGATAAGAAGGGCAAACCCTATTGTGATAACAGAGAGAAGGTTTATCCACTTTTCTCTCATTATACTCCTTAGAGCTATCTTAACAGAATGCAATTAACCAACCCCCTCCCCGGCCAGGGAACCTTCATTAAGTTTCAAAATCCTCAATCCGGTGTTTCTGAAAAGATCGTGATTGTGTGTCCCGATAAAAATGGTTGTGCCCTTTGCATTAATCTCTCTGAAAATATCCATTATGCTTATTGAATTGTCATAGTCAAGGTTTCCCGTAGGTTCATCAGCCAGCAGAACGGTCGGTTCGCCCACTACAGCCCTTGCTATGGCGATCCTCTGGCTTTCTCCACCTGAAAGGGACAAAGGGTAGCCTTCCGCTTTATGCCTCAGCCCCACGAGTTTAAGTACGTTATCAACCCTGTTCTTTATCTCACCCTGGGCAATCCCTCTTATTCTCAGGGCAAGTGCTATATTATCGTAAACTGTTTTATTGTGGAGCAGCCTGAAATCCTGAAATACTACTCCTATATTCCTCCTGAGAAACGGAACACTCTTCTCTTTGAGAGTCGCAGTATTATAGCCTGCAATGATAATATTCCCCGTGTCCGGCCTCTCGGCAAGATATATTAATTTTAATAATGTAGTCTTGCCTGCACCACTCGGGCCGGTCATAAAAGCCATTTCGCCCTTCCGTATATTCAGGCTGATATCACTGAGCGCCCGGTAATTACCATAAGCCTTCGTAACACCGTTAAAAGTGATCATCGCTCCCCGGCCCTCTCTATAATATAATCGATTAAAATATCATCAAGACTCTTGTATTTCTTAATCTCGCAGGAAGCCCTTTTATCAAGAACACTTTCAGAAACATCGGAGTCAACGGAAATCCGACCGTGAATAAGAGCTTTGATAAGTGCCTTATGCTGTTCCTTCATCAATTCCCGAACCCGGCTTTTTATGTCCGGTTCTCCAATTAGATGATCGTAACTCGTCTTTTTTGAAGCAAGTATGGCGCCCTTAAGGTAGAGAAGGGAAATTATTATAGCACTCTCTCCCGTGTCTTCAGTCTGGACATGGTAGACTTTGCCTTTATACGGAATATTTGTATTAAATCCTACTAACATGTTTTACTAAACTAAAAAATATCGGTTATTTCTTTCATAAGCCAGACTGTACACATAAGTGAATATTGCAAACCAATCTTTCTTCCTGTAAAAAAGATATGCTTCAAGTATTATATATAGTAATTTCAAAAAATAAAAGGGGGCGGCATGCCGGCAACATCAATATTACTCGTAATTATCCTGTTTGTTATCATAATTGTTGCTGCTATACTCATTATCAGGAAAGGCAGGGAAAAGGGCAACACTCTTTTGCTGCTCCAGTCACAGATTGACGCAATGAGGAGTCAAATACAGCAGTCCCTCGATATGGGCAATCAGAATCTAAATCAGCAGATGTCAAATGTCACAAAGATCTTTATGGATACGATAGGCCAGATAAACAGTCAGCTTACCGAGCAGATGAAATCCGTTTCGGAAAGCGTCTCCAACAGGCTCAAAGATAATGTTAACATTATTCAGCATACTCAGCACGCAGTTAGTGAACGGCTTGATAATGCCTCCAGGATTTTTTCAGACCTCAAGGGGAAAATTGGAGAAATTGAGGAATCCAACAAGCAAATATTCCAGCTCGGTAAAGACCTTACGCAACTCCAAAACCTGCTGAAGGCCCCCAAATTCAGGGGAGGATTGGCCGAATTCATGCTGTCCGAGCTGCTCGAACAGATATTGCCGTCCGATTTCTACAGCCTGCAGTACAATTTAAGATCGGGCAGGGTAGATGCTGTAATCAAACTGGGAAACGGTTTAATTCCTGTTGACGCCAAATTCCCCATGGAAGGGTTTAACAGAATTGCATTAGCTGAAAACGATGATTCGCTGAAATCGGCGAAGAGACAGTTCAGGGCGTCAGTGAAAAAGCATATTGAGGATATCGCCTACAAATATATTCTGCCCGGGGAAGGCACCTTCGATTTCGCCCTGATGTACATTCCTGCAGAAAATGTATATTACGAAGTAATTCTGAAGGAGGATAAAGATGATAAACCCATCCTCGATTATGCGCTTGAAAAAAAGGTTATACCGGTCTCTCCAAACAGTTTTTATGCATATTTACAAACCATACTATTGGGACTTAAAGGAATGAAGATCGAAAAGAAGGCCCAGACCGTTATCCGCAATCTCCAGCAGCTGCAGGGGGATTTCAATAAATTTGAAAACGAATTCCAGATTCTCGGAGGACACATTAACCGCGCATATACCAGGTACAGAGACCTCGATGGGTCACTTTTCAAATTCGGAGACAGAATAAGCCGAATCAGTGCTGATTCATCGGATACGGAGCCTATCGACTCTGAAAATAAAGAAAAGTGATAAGGCGGAGTCAATAATATCACGGGATATTTATCCCGAGCGACTTGATCTTGCGGTGCAGATTACTTCTCTCTATGCCCAGCACTTCAGCAGTCCTGGAAATGTTCCAGCGGTTTTCCTGCAGTTTTTTTACAATAAAATGTTTTTCAAAGGCTTCCTTTGCATCCCTCAGTCCGGAATAATTTAAAAACTCTTTTTCATCCGCCTCAAACGTATCAATATCCCTCGACCCCATTTTGTCTCCCGGAATCATGATCAGCATTCTTTCTATGAAATTCTTGAGCTCTCTGACATTTCCAGGCCATTCGTAAGACTGAAGTTTCTTCATTGCCGCCTCTGTTATGGATTTCCGGGGTTTTCCATATTCAACTGCAAAGTAATCAAGAAAATAATCCACCAGACCATATATATCATCTTTTCGCTCCCTCAGGGGGGGTATGGATATAGGAATTACATTTAATCTGAAATAGAGATCCTCTCTGAAACGTCCTTCCTTGATCTCTTCAGCCAGGGTTTTATTGGTTGCAGCAACAATTCTCACGTCCACCTGTATGCTTTTGTTCCCGCCGACCCTCTGAAATATCTGAGTCTCGATTACCCTCAATACCTTTGCCTGGGTCTGAAGAGACATATCGCCTACCTCATCAAGAAACAGAGTTCCCTGGTCTGCAAGTTCGAACTTTCCCTTTTTTGCCTCAACTGCTCCCGTAAATGACCCCTTTTCGTGACCAAACAATTCACTCTCTATCAGTTCCTGCGGAATAGCCGCACAGTTTACTTCTATAAAAGGCCGCTCGGAACGGGTGCTCCTTGCATGTAATAACCTTGCAGCGACCTCTTTCCCTACCCCGCTCTCGCCTGTAATCAGTACCCTTGCATTACTCCTGGCGGCAAGGTCGATCTGCCGGATTACCGATACTATCCCCGCTGAACTTCCTACCAGCTCTATTTTCCTGGTATATCCCTCTCTTAAATTCCTGTAGCGCCTGAGCAAAGCGCTTTTTTCCAGAGCCCTTTCCACCGTTATCAATATCCTGTCGAGCGAAAGCGGTTTTTCAAGAAAATCATAAGCCCCGAGTTTTGTCGACTTTACCGCAAGTTCGACATTCGCATGGCCGGAAATCATTATTACAGGGACATCAGGTACTAAATCTCTGATAACAGACAGGGCCTCTATACCATCCATGTTGGGCAACCATATGTCCAGGATGATAAGTTCCGGACCGGTTTTCTTTATTATGTCCATACCTTCTTCGGATGATGCTGCCGTAACAACTGTATAACCTTCATCCTCAAGAATACCCTGCAGGGTATCCCTGATACCTTCTTCATCATCAATAACAAGTATCTTTTCCTCAGACATTTTCTACCTCTCAGACCGGAAGCTCGATTGTAAACACAGCCCCTCCGGGCTTATTGTTAGTTACCCCCATTGACCCGCCATGTCTTGATATTATCATATGCGATATGGCAAGTCCCAGGCCTGTACCATTCTTGTTTGTCGAAAAATACGGGACAAAAAGTTTATCGAGGTCTTTCTGGTCAATACCGGTTCCTGTGTCAGCGAATTCGAGTATTAGTTTATCACCTTTTCCGTTGAACTTTCCGGTTACCAGAATCTCACCCTTTTCTTCCATGGCATTAATCGCGTTGTTAAACAGATTGACCACCACGCGCTTGATCTGTTCAGGATCCAACATTTGATCAGGAATATTATCCGGGAGATCCAACCCTATCCTGATATCGGTATAATCACCATACATGTCCGCAACTTCCGAGAGTATATTTCCTATGTTAACTTTTTCCATCCGGATTTTCGGCATACGCCCGAATTTCGTAAACTCGTCCACCAGTCTTCTGAGCTCTTCTACTTCACGGATAATGGTAGCTGTTGCCTTTCCAATGGTTTCATCAAGGCCTTCATCCTTCCTGCTCCACTTCTTCATTATCCTTTCAGCCGAGAGCCTGATAGGTGTAAGTGGGTTTTTTATCTCATGCGCAATCCTTCTTGCGATTTCCTGCCAGGTCAATGCCTGCTCAGCCCTGATAACATCGGTAAGGTCATCAAACACCACCAGCAAACCGATTGGCTTCCCGTCCGGGAATGTAAGCCTGGTAATAAAAAGCCTCAGGATCAGTTTTTTCCCTCCGATATGTACGGAAATCTGCTCCCTTACGGTCTTCGAGTCACGCAGGTCCAGAGACATTATGAACTGTTTTAATTCCTCCGATTCGACCATTGACAATAGAAAGTCATAATCTTTATTCTTATTCCAGAAAAGAGAGGAATCGATACCGAGGATTCTGCATGCAGAGTTATTAATAGCCTGTATCTTTCCGTTGTCATCGATTGATATAACCCCTGTTTCAACATTTTCGACGATACTCTCCATACAAACTCTTCTTCTGTCGGCCTCTATATATGCATTTTCGAGTGATGTCTTGCTATCCCGAAGTTCCGCAACCATATTATTGAAGGAAGAAACAAGCATCCCGATTTCGTCGTCCCTTTCAATATCTATATTCACATCGAGATTTCCGGCTGCGATATCTTTCGTTGCATCCGCCAGACTGCTTATCGGTTCGGTTATTCTCCTGGATATCCTCAAAGATACCCACATAGCCATAAAAACTATCATAGAAGTAAAAAACGCCAGAACAAGCAGATAATTCATCTTCAGCGGGGTTTTAAGTTTTTTCATGCTCTCATAAGTCCCCTGGGCCCGTTTGATATTCTCAATCCTCTTAACAATTCCTGGAGGCACCAGGCTCTCTGCAACGAAAACCCTTTTCACCTTGCCTGATACGATCTCAGGGATTACAGCCCTTATGACATCTGCGTCCTTCCTCGTGATTACCTCGGTCCCTTCTTTCCCCTTAAAGGCATCTCTTATTGTTTCAGAGGGATTATCCGGCAATGATTTTAAAATATTAACTGTAATATTATCTCTGAATATCTCACCCCTTATGACTTTTCTGGCTTTGCTGATGGTCCTCTCACGCTCGATCTCATAAAATGTTTTTGAAAGTTCGACAGCATCCCTGAGAGGGCTTTCAATCTGCGGATCAAACCACCTGTCTATATAGTTAGTCACAATCTCACTCGCCACCAGAAAGAGCATGGAAGAGGGCACAAGCGTCAGTATTACAAAGGTTATAACGAGTTTGGTCCTGAATTTATAACCGGTTATCTTCCTTTTTTTCTCGATCCATAATTTGAAGAGATTCTTGCCGACAAAGAAAATCAGCGTAAGAAGTGAGATAATCGAGAAATTGAACAAAAAGATAATCAGGAATTTTGTAGTTACATCCGCCTCAATCTGTAAATAATTATACTCAAAATCAAGAGCAATAAATGTAAGGAGCAACAGGGAAATAATAATGAGAAAGAAACGTCCTTTTTTCATTTCGCAGGCAGTACAAATATATCAGAGTTTTTCTCGACGGTGAACTCCTTTTCAGGGACAAAGAAAAGAAGATAGCCTATTAACGGGGCAAGCTTCCTTATCCTTGAAACAGCCGTCACCTTGACAAAATAATTCCCCGGCAACAAATCACCGGTTGATGATAACAGAACATTGTTAAATTTCAGGGCTTCAGACAATAACGATTCAAGGGTATTAAATCTATGTTCAGTTGTGGAACCTTTAATCGAAGAAACCATTATAAACTCGTTTTTTACAGGATCGCTCTTCAGCCTGCGTATAATCTTTAATCCTTTAATAAACTCGTCAGGCCAAATATCCCACTGCCGGAAAAGGTCTACATAGAAGATAAGCTCTTTCTGCAATCCATTTTTAAGATCGTTGATTTGAGTGTCATCAAGTATCAAATTGCCGCTTACTGAAATAATGCCTTTGTTTATTGTCACTGATACATCCCCGATTTCCGCAGCTTCCGTACTTTTAGTCGTAATAATATTAAAAAAAATAAAGAAACCCATAAACACTAAAAAGACAAAAAGTGCTTTTACCGGAGTGCAAAAAACGGGCACTGCCTGAGATTTACTATAATTTGAAATTTTTCCGTTCAAAGGGGTTAACATAACTTATCAGCATTTTAATGATACACGGTGATACATATACCGGCATATTTTAACACAATAATAGAATAATTGGCTTGTTATTAAATCTGTGGTTAAGTTAGAATAGCCATATAGAAAACCTTTAATCTTTTTCAAATGGAGGTTTTATGGTAGAAAAATCAAAGGTCCAGGAGATTCTCGATAAAATAAGACCCATGCTGCAGAGAGACGGCGGAGACGTTGAACTCGTAGAGGTGTCTGATGAGGGGATTGTAAAGCTGAAGCTCGTTGGCGCCTGCGGATCATGTCCGATGTCGACAATGACTCTGAAGAATGGCATTGAAGCCAGGCTCAGAGAGGAAGTGCCGGAAATAAAAACCGTTGAAGCGGTCTGATTATTTTTTTCAAACTGTTTCTTCGCCAAGCCATTTAAGATATTCTTCTGAACCTGCAACGACGGGAAGAGCAATTATCTCCGGCACATCATAGCTGTGCAACTCCACAACCCGTTCCTTGAGTCTTTCAAATAATTCTCTTCGCGTCTTTAGTATCATTAATACCTCATGATCATCCTCTATCCTGCCCTTCCACCTGTAAACAGACCTTATATTGTTGACAATATTTACACAGCCTGCCAGTTTTTCTTCAACCAGTTTCAATGCTATCTTCCCGGCCTCCTGCTCACCCGGTGCAGTAATAAAAACCGTTATAAATTCCATTCCGACCTCCATAACCATTATTATAACCATTATTATAACAATTATTGGCTCATCTCCAAAACAGGAGTTCCCCCAATAATCAATAGGCAAGCCACATAACTCTTTAATAAAAAAGGGGAAACTGTTCTTAACGGGCTGTTGACTAAACCATAAATGTCACCCCGGAACTTGTTAATTGTCACCCTGAACTTGTTTCAGGGTCTATATAAAACGTAATATATTGAAAATACGGGATTCTGAAATAAATTCAGAATGACATCATATGCGTTTTCAGGATTATGACACAGCCTGAAAGGCGGGAATCCAGTGTTTTAAGACTTGCTGGATACCCGTTTTCACGGGCATGACAACCTTCTCTGGAATTCCGGCCTTTTTCAACAGCCTGACAAACTTGAACCCGCACAAGTATTCCCCTCTCTGGCAAAGGAAGGCGAGGGGGGATTTTCCAAATACTTTTTTATTGATATTAATCTTTTGAGATTCCATTATATTAAAAACGGGTATACGATGTTATGAGAGCAACCACTTAATCAAAAGGTTCTTTCAACTTAAATACGAAAGAGGTCTTTATTTAGAAAGTTGAGAGTGTTAAAATAATATATGTTGAAGATAGCGGTAATAGACGGGCAGGGAGGCGGAATCGATATCCGTATCCGGCTCCGGGAAGCTGCTTCTTCCGCTCAATCGGGAAAAGGCAGGAATCATCGGAATTCATAAGGAACCCCTGCCGTACCTTATTGAAAAATTGACAAATGAACTAAAACAGTTGCCGGAAGAGGAGGAATATCATGTGTGAAGCAAACGCATATATAATGAAAGACGGCCGGGAAGAACTATACCTTGAAAATGTGGATATCATGAAACCGGAGGACGGGAAGATATTCCTTAAGAACCTTTTTGGTGAACAGAAGGTCTTTGAAGGCAGGATAAAAGAGATTTCACTGATAAGACACAGGATAGTGCTCGAAGGGAAAAAAGAATAAACACAAGGCCACAAATATCCGCGTAAATCCACAGACTAATAGGGGGATTAGGGTTTGGGGTTTGGGGTTTTGTTTTTTTCCCAACACCTAATCCCTAACACCCAACCCCTTCTTTATTTGCCACTGAGCCATTGAGCTTGCCAGCTTGCAGTCATTTATTCTTCCACGCTATTCCCCGAAGAGCCAAAATTTATACTCATCCATCTCCTGTAGAACCTTTTAAATTGTCCGTCTTTGATCGACTCTCTCATTGATCTGAAGAAATCCATGTAGAATGTCAGGTTATGTATCGTGTTGAGTCTCATTGAGAGGATCTCCCTGTTCAGGAAGAGATGCCTGAGATAGGCGTTCGAGAAATTCCTGCACGTATAGCAGCCGCATTCAGGATCGGGAGGATTCGGGTCTTCCCTGAATTCCGTCCTCTTGATGCTGATTCTGCCCCGCGATGTAAAGAGGGTACCGTTCCGGGCATTTCGTGTCGGCATCACGCAGTCAAACATGTCGATGCCATGTGATACTGCATGAAGGATATCATGGATGTCGCCGATGCCCATGAGATAGCGGGGAGCATTATCAGGCATAAGCGGTGTGCATATATCTATCGCCCCGTACATCAAATCCTTCGGCTCGCCTACACTAACACCTCCGATGGCATAACCGTCAAAACCTATTGATATTATCTCTTCCGCGCTCCTTTCGCGAAGGTCGCGATATGTCGATCCCTGAATGATGCCGTAGAGCGCCTGCTCACCGGAATATAACGACTTGCAGATCTTAGCCCATTCAGTGGTCAACTCGAGGGATTTCAGCGCATAGTCATACCCGGCAGGATACGGCGTGCACTCATCAAATGTCATGACAATGTCGGCATTCAGCGCCTTCTGAATCTCCATCGCCTCCTTCGGACCGATGAAGTGTGTTGATCCATCCAGATGGCTCTGAAACCTGACACCCTCTTTCTCTATCTTCCTGAGCTTCGACAGACTGTAAACCTGGAACCCTCCGCTGTCCGTAAGAATGGGCCGGTCCCAGTTGATGAAACGGTGAAGCCCCCCAAGTTTTTTTATTGTCTCATGTCCCGGGCGGAGATAGAGGTGATACGTATTGCAAAGCATTATCTCTGCACCTATGCTTTTCAGATCATCAGGACCTAACGCCTTTACCGTACCATTCGTTCCGACCGGCATAAAGGCAGGGGTATTTATTCCGCCCCTTCCGGTTTTGATAATGCCGGCTCTTGCATTATCATCCCGCGAGATAATATTAAATTCCATAATAGATTCTCCCTCACTGAATACTCAGACAAGTATACCAAAGTGTTATAATTTATCATAATCAGTGCCAAACCTTGAAAAGACAAAACGCATATTTATCCTGAATGCTGACTTAATCGACTGAGATGGGCAAAAAGAAAATCGCCATAACTATGGGAGACCCTGCAGGGATCGGGCCGGAGATCATTGTCAAGGCCCTGACCTCCGACAAGATAAAGGGTAAAATAATCCCCGTTGTTGTCGCAGGTAGAAACGTGATGGAAGAAGCTGTAATGTTGGTGAATGCAGATATTGAATTTGTGGAAGATACTGAAAAAGGATTTACCGAGCTGTCCGGCAACATGGTCTATCTGGCAGATACCGGCAATACACCGGATTTCCCAAAAAGCGGCACAACCGGAGAAGGCGGAGAGGCATCCGTAAAGTGCATAAAAAAGGCCGTTGAGATGTGCATGAAACGGGAGGTCGATGCAATGGTGACTGCACCTATCTCAAAAGAAGCCGTCCACCTCGCAGGTTACGGATGGCCCGGACATACCGAGATGCTCGCTGAATTCACCGGCGCGGAAAGAGTCTCTATGATGTTTTTAGGGGAGAGATTGAAGGTAATTCTTGTAACCATACATACTTCACTCCGAAATGCAGTTAACATGATCTCGGAGCAGAGTGTGGCCGGTACAATACGGACTGCACTGGAGGCATGCAGAAACCTCTCCATTGAATCACCGAGAATAGCTGTAGCCGGCCTTAACCCCCACGCAGGAGAAGGGGGTCTCTTTGGGAATGAGGAGGAACTCCATATAATCCCTGCAATCGAAAAGGAGAGGGCTGAAGGTATAAATGTCGCAGGGCCTTTCCCGCCCGATATAGTGTTCAAAAAGGCCCTTGAAGATGAGTTCGATATCGTCGTTGCAATGTACCACGATCAGGGCCTTATCCCTTTCAAACTGATGCACTTTGACAGCGGGGTAAACGTCACAATCGGCCTGCCTGTCATCAGGACTTCCCCTGATCACGGTACGGCCTGTGATATCGCATGGAAAGGAGTAGCCAATCCTTCAAGCATGATTGAAGCTATCCTGGTTGCGGAGAGGATGAAATTATGAAAAAAGGGGTTGAACTTGTTGATATTCATATTCACGGCATCGAATGCTGTGATACTGCGTCGGATAATATCGATGATATACTGGAAATAGCACGTGTAGAGAAATTAAAAGGCACGAACATGATAGTCCTGAGCATATATCCGGATGATATCGATGTCATGAGAAGCGCTATCGATAAGATCAAAAAGGCAATGGAAAAGATATCAGGTGAAGGCATGAGAGACTGTGCGGAAATAATCGGTGTCCACCTGGAAGGCCCCTTTTTGAACCCGATAAAGGCCGGTGCCCTTAACATGCAATATTTGCTTCCCCCTTCATCTAAATCATTGAAGCGTATAATTGCAGGCTATGAAGACAGCATCAAAATAATCACAATCGCCCCCGAACTGAAAGGTGCGACCGGGGTAATCAGCCAATGCAGAGACATGGGGATAAAGGTGAATATGGGGCACTCTGATGCAACATTTCGCGAAGCGGAAAAGGGGAAAAAAGCGGGAGCTACGGGGATAACACATCTCTTTAACGCAATGCGTCCGTTTCACCACAGGGAACCGGGGCTTGCAGGTTTCGGGCTCATGGATAAGGATATTTATATTGAAATCATTGCAGACGGGGTTCACCTCGATATCAACACACTTAGCCTCATCTTTTCCATCAAACCTCCGGACAGGACCGTTCTGATATCAGACTCAGTCAAGGGAAAAAGATCGGATAAAAAAGCCATCTATCTCAGAGACGGGACCCTCGCCGGAAGCGGGATCACTCTTAGTGAATCTATCGAATTCCTCATCCGGAACGGCTTCGATCCCGATGCCGTCCACATGGCCGCCTCATCGAATCCGCTGCGATATCTGACCTGAAATAATCAATGCTGTCCGGAATATTTCAATGGAGCCCTATTTCCCCGGAACAGAGATAGAAAAACAGAGAAAAACATAACTATCAGCCACAAATGGACACAGACTTTAAAAAAGGTTGAAGGCTTAGGGCTGAAAAAAAGACTTAAAGGCATATTTAGCCACGGATTTACACAGACTAAAAGAAAAAATAAAAGGCTATATAGAGTCTGTCCATAAAAGACAGGCTCTCTATCTGTCATTCCGGCAGTCCTTAAGCCGGAATCCAGTCTTTTCAATAAGTTCTGGATGCCCGATTAAAGACTTCGGGCATGACAAAAATAAAAAATGGTAATTTATGGACAGACTCTATATATGGTTTTAAGGTTTTAAAATAATAAAGAATCTTTAAAAGAAGTCCGTGAGAGTCTGTGGCAGAATAATTTTCTTTTTTCTGTTGTTATGGCTTTATTATCCACAGAAACACCGGAAGAGTCAAAAAAATCAGATATTTTTCGCTCTTGCGGCACAGATTACCACTACGGAAACCGCTCCCGCTTTTTTCAGTACCCGTGCACATTCGTTAGCCGTTGCCCCGGTTGTCACAACATCATCCACCAGGATTACATGCTTCCCTTTCAAATTCTCACTTACCCGGAATGCTCCCCGCACATTTTCTCTTCTCTCTATTCTGGAGAGAGTTGACTGCGGGCATGTATCCTTAACCTTTACCAGGCTTGTTATATCAAGCCTGATTCCTCTCCGGACTGCAATCACAGACGCCATGACAGCAGACTGGTTGAACTCCCTTTTTCTAAGTCCGTGGACACTCAGCGGGACAGGCACCACAAGGTCCGCATCAGGGGTATCAAGGTGCAAAAGTTCAGTCCCCAGCACTCTCGCCAATCTCCTGATCCGCCTGAATTTCACAAGGTGTATCACCTCTTTCAGCACTCCCTCATACACTCCATAGGATAGGATCCTCTCAAACACCGGCTTTATAAACCTGCACTCCTGGCAAACACCTGTTGACTTATAATCGGTCACTGCTGCACATATCCTGCATCCCTTTCCGTCATGGATCTGAATCTTTTGCCAGCATGATAAACAGACAGGAGATGTTTTATACAAATCGGAGGGTTTATTACAAACAGGACAGTCTGAAGGGAATACCAGATTCAGTACTGATGAATAACTATTCAGGGATGTAATGCTTTTCCACATCTGCCGCACTTCAGCCCGAGATCAAGCATGGATTTCTTAATTTTATTTTTTGCATTACACGAATCACACCTTAATAAAATAAATTCTTCAGCCTCATTTCCCGGCTGAGGGACCGAATAGCGCCCGGTACCCTTCTCATCTTCTTCGCTGAATTCTTTTTTAAGAAATCTCCTGAATTTGCCATCAACCTCAAGGAGTTTAACACCCATGCCATTCTTTATAACATTGAGCGCTGTTTTTTCCGCCCTTTTGACCTTGCCTTTCAGATAGGCAATCGAGTCGTCAGGCAGGTACAACTCGATGTTTATTATCGAGCCGGGGGCAAATGCCCTGTTAGTCCTTATGAAAAGGCCGCTATTTGAAATATCGCTTGAAAAAGAGGTGTATGTCCGTTCAGCATCCTTAAAAACAACTTTAAGCCTCCTGGTATAACGTTTATGCCCTCTTTTATTAATTCTTGCCAAATAGTTTCTCCCGGCCTCTCAATTCGTAACGGGCTGTTGCCCAAACAGGGAAAAGCCCCTATGCCATTCTGAAGTTGATACAAAATCTAATAAAAATAATGAAGTACAAAACCTTGAAACAATATCCCGGGAGTTTTCGGGACACATGGTTCAGAGCCTGCCCTGAATTTATTTCAGGGGTGACAATTTATGGTTTGGGCTACGGCCCGGTAAAATGAGACCTTATCATTATCAGTTCGTCTCTCTTTTGTCCGGTGGAGATTATATCGACCGGCACATCGAGTTTGCCCTCAATTAATCTTATATAATCTTTTGCCTTTTCAGGCAGTAATTTGAATTCAGTGATGCCGGCGGTATTTGTCTTCCATCCCTGAACCTCTTCAAATATGGGTTCACAGTTTCGTAAAATTTCAAGCTCTTTGGGGAAATCTTCAATAACTCGTCCCCCATACCTGTAAGCAACACAGACCTTAATCGAATCAAGCTCGTCCAGGATATCAAGTTTGGTAATAATCAGACCCGTCAATCCGTTTATCCTGGCAGAATGTCTCAAAACAACCAGATCAAGCCAGCCACATCTCCTCGGCCTGCCGGTAGTGGCACCGTACTCACCACCCCTGGCCCTGATCCGCTCACCCAGTTCATCCTTTAATTCGGTGGGAAGAGGGCCGCCGCCTACACGTGTGGTGTATGCTTTGACAATTCCAAGGACATCATCTATCCTTGTCGGGCCCACACCAAGACCGGTACATGCGCCGCCTGCGGACGGACTTGAAGAGGTTACATAAGGATATGTACCATGATCGACATCGAGCAGCGCCCCCTGTGCCCCTTCGAACAATACGTTTCTCCCTTCATCAATATACCTGTTTACGATAATATCGGTATCATCGATATAATCTTTCAATAGCACAGAGTATCCCATATACCTGTCATAAATTTCATCAGCATCAAGTACATCCGCACCATATTTCCTGTCGAGGATAAAATTGATTTCTTCAAGATTTGAATCCAGCTTCTCCCTGAATACTTCAGGCCAGAGAAGGTCAACAATTCTTATCCCGGAACGTGAAATTTTGTCCATATAGGAAGGCCCTATGCCCCTTCCCGTCGTCCCGATCTTTCTGTCCCCCCTGCTTTCCTCTTTTACTTTTTCAATCGCCATATGATACGGCATTATAACATGGGCACTCTTGCTTATCCTGAGATTTTCATCCACAGCTATACCCTCTTTCCTGAGAGCGTCAATCTCTTTTATCAGGGCGTCCGGCTCAATCACCACACCATTACCGACAATGCACAGCTTGCCGGGATGGAGTATGCCGGACGGCACCAGATGAAGAATGAATTGCCTGTCATTTATTACAACAGTATGTCCTGCATTATGCCCTCCCTGGAATCTTGCGACCAAATCCGCTTTCCCTGCAAGGCAATCAACAATCTTTCCTTTTCCTTCATCGCCCCACTGGCTTCCTACTACCACCACCACTTTAGACATTTAAAAACCTCTTAATATTTTATTTGGACTCAAAAAAAAACCCTCAACTACAAAAACCATATCCGGCAGTATAAGAATCATAACCTGATGATCTTTACCTGATTGATATTCGGCATAGCCTTTATTTTATTAACTATATCATCGGGGATTTCCGCATCAACACTTACTACGGATATTGCTCTTCCACCCTTCAACTCGCGTCCGAAATGCATTCTGGCTATATTTATACCATTCTCACCCAGTATCATGCCAATATTCCCGATAACACCCGGCATGTCATTGTTCTGGATATAGAGCAGCATCCCTTCAGGCATAACTTCCACAGGGAAATTATCAATGCGAACAATCCTCGGGTCCTTCCTGCCGTAAAGGGTCCCGGCGATTTCATTTTCATTTCCGTCATACTTTACCTTCAGAACAAGCATGTTCTGGTAATCACCCGATCCTTCGCTCTTCGTCTCTTTAATCTCTATGCCTCTCTCTTTTGCTATGAACGGTGCATTTACAAAATTCACAGATTCTTCCAGTATCGGATTCAGTATCCCCTTAATAGCGGCAATGGTAACCGGCGCTGCATTGATATCAGAGGCTTCCCCCCTGAACTCCAGAGTTATCTCCGAAATACTGCCCTCGTATATCTGAGATGCAAATGCTCCCATCTTCTCCGCAAGAGTAATGTATGGCTGTATCCTCGGGATCTGGTCGACAGGTATTGACGGGAAATTGACTGCATTCCTGATGGTTCCATTTACAAGATAATCCACGATCTGCTCGGCAACCTTGACGGCCACATTTTCCTGTGCCTCGGTCGTTGAGGCTCCAAGGTGGGGGGTGCAAATTACTTCTTCAAGCTCAAGAAGCGGATTGCCCGCGGGCGGTTCCTTTTCAAAAACATCCAGGGCGGCGCCCGCCACCTTGCCCGACTTTATCGCATCATAGAGGTCCTGTTCATTAATAATGCCGCCGCGCGCACAATTTATAAGCCTTACACCATCCTTCATCAGTGCAATACTGTCCTTATTAATAAGATATTTCGTATCCGCAGTAAGGGGCGTATGGACCGTTATAAAATCCGATCTCTTAAAGAGGTCTTCAAGCTCGACCTTCTCCACACCCATCTCCCTTGCCTTCTCATCACTCAGGAATGGATCATAAGCAATGACATTCATCTCAAGTCCGTGCGCCCTTTTTGCAAACTGGCCGCCGATATTGCCTATTCCTACTATCCCCAATGTCTTGTTAAAGAGCTCCACGCCCATAAACTTCTTCTTTTCCCACTTCCCCTTCTTCAGAGATGCAGTAGCCTGCGGAATCTTCCTTGCAAGAGACATCATCATGGAAAATGCATGTTCTGCGGTTGTAATCGTGTTTCCACCCGGGGTATTCATAACGACTATCCCTTTTTTCGAAGCCTCATTCCTGTCTACATTATCCAGCCCGGAGCCTGCCCTGCCTATTACCTTCAGATTTTCAGCGGCTTCTATAACATCCGAAGTCATTTTCGTAGCGCTCCTGATCACTATCCCATCATACTCACCGATACATGACTTGAGTTCATCAGGGCTCATCCCTGTTTTGACATCAACCCGGAGTCCCGCTTTCTTCAGTATCTCTATCCCTTTTGGAGAAAGGTTATCACTTACCAACACCTTCATGCCTTATCCCCCATCAGGAGTTCCTCTGCAACAGCGACACCCGATCCGAGTTTAACATCATGGCCAAGCTTTTTAAGAGTCATCTCAACCGCTGAAACAGCTGTAATGACATCAAATATACCGGTATACCCAAGATGAGCAATCCTGAATATCTTACCCTTCGCATCACCCTGGCCACCTGCAGCAGTCACACCAAAAGACTCCCTGAGTGTCTTATAAATAAGCTGGCCGTCAATCCCCGCGGGCGCCTCTATGGCGGTTACGGAATTGCTTGGCGATTCCTTTGCAAACAGGTTCAAACCTGTTGCCCTGACAGCCTCTCTTGTAGCATGTGCAAGACGTGCGTGCCTGTGAAAGGCATTCTCAAGCCCCTCCTTCCGCAGTATCCCGATTACCTCGTTGAGTCCGATTATCAGTGTTACGGGAGAAGTGAAATTAGTCTGATTATTTTTGAGTTTCTCCCGTTCGGCCCTGAAATTGAAATAGAAATTCGGCATCGAACATTTCTCCGCCCTGGCCCATGCCTTATCAGAGACACTTACAAATGCAAGCCCCGGCGGGAGCATAACGCCCTTCTGCGATCCGCCGACCATGACATCTATGCCCCATTCGTCGGTCTTAAGGTCGTGGGCTACAAGGGCACTGATTGCGTCGACGACCATGAGCGTATCGTCATATTTTCCAACCACCTCCGCTACTGTCTTTATATCATGATAAACCCCGGTTGAGGTTTCTGAAGCCTGGATAAACACCCCTTTAATGTCAGGGTTCCCCCTGAGAGCTTCTTCAACCTGTTCAGGCCTGACCGCATAGCCCCACCGGACCTCAATCTCCGTAACATCAAGTCCGTAACTTTTGCAGATCCTGGTCCAGCGCTCTCCAAACTTTCCCCCATTTACGACAATGACTTTTTCGGAAGGATTAAAAAAGTTATTTACGGCTCCAACCATACCTCCCGTCCCCGTACTGCAAAGAATAAGAACATCGTTATCTGTCTGATACAACCACTTCAACCCCTCTTTGGCCGACTCAAGAACCGGAATAAAGTCGGGCGAACGGTGGTGTATGATGGGCATGGACATTGACATCAGCACCTCCGGCGGAACCGGCGTCGGCCCCGGTGCAAGTAAATATCTCTTCAGCATCAATTCCTCCTTCAAGTATTTTGACGGCCAAATATTATAACAGAATTCCATACTCCTTTCTACTCCCATTCGTCAAAGGCCGGATCCCGATTAATGTTAATCGACAGATTACTTTTATTTTTTATATACGGGCATACTCATCAGCTTTACAATTAGAAATTGTAATATTATAATAGATTATGAAAAAAGGTATATTTTTTTTCTTATTCGTACTGATTCTGGGTTTCGTGCTTGGGGTCTTTTCATACTATTATTTTTATGATGACTATTTCCGGCCGCTTATTCCATCGAATTCTTCACCGGCCAGCGTCCGATTGGACATAAATAAGACCGACAGTTCATTTGCCCGGATAGTCAACAATGTATCTCCAGCGGTTGTCAACATCTCGACTTCCAGGAGAGTTTCACAGAATACCATTAATGATTCTCTGTTCGATTTTTTTACTCCGTTCAAGAGAGACGGACTTAAGCACAGAAAAAAGGAGCAGAGCCTTGGTTCAGGGGTTATCGTATCAAAGAACGGCTACATAATAACAAATTATCACGTTGTAGAAAATGCTGATGAGATAAGGGTCACACTCTATAACAAGACAAGTTATAAGGGAAAGATCGTCGGGCTTGACCCAAAAACAGACGTAGCAGTTGTAAAAATAAGCGCAGAAGATTTGCCCGCGATACCATGGGGAGATTCCGACTCCCTGCGTGTGGGAGACTTTATTCTTGCAATCGGCAACCCCTTCGGACTCAGCCACACTGTTACCATGGGTATTATAAGCGCTGTTGGAAGGGCAAATGTGGGTATTGCAGACTATGAGGATTTCATACAGACGGACGCTGCCATAAATCCGGGAAATTCAGGAGGCCCGCTCGTAAACATCAGGGGCGAGCTTGTTGGTATAAATACTGCGATCTTTTCAAGAAACGGTGGTTACCAGGGGATAGGTTTTGCCGTTCCCAGCAACATGGCCAGAAATGTGTTCGGCCAGTTGGTAAAGAACGGAAAAGTTATCAGGGGGTGGATCGGGGTTTCCATCCAGGACATAAATTCCGAGCTTGCTAACAATTTCGGACTTAAAAATACAAAAGGCGCCCTTGTGAGTGACATAATCAAGGACAGCCCCGCCGAAAAGGCGGGCATAAGAAGGGGAGACGTGATAATATCATTTAATGGTACGGTGATAGACAATGTTTCCGTATTGAGGAATATAGTAGCTCAGAGCCGTATAGGTTCCGAATTCGCGATCGGGATAGTAAGAAATAAAAAAGCACAGAACCTCAGAATAAGGATTGCCGAATTACCACATGAATATTCCGAAAGCGGTCCGGTCATTGAAAGAGAAGAGATCAAGAAGGAGGTTCTTGGAGGAATCACAGTAATTGAATTGAGCAGGGATATAGCCAGACAGCTCGGACTGGGGATGTCCGAAAAAGGTGTTGTAATAGTTAATGTTGAAAGCGCAAGCTCTGCAGACGATGCAGGCCTCCGTAAAGGCGATGTGATTCAGGAAATTGACAGAAAGCGCATAAGTTCTCTTGATGATTTTAATGCAGTTGCATCTTCCATAGAGGATACAGACAATATCGTACTTTTCATAAACAGAAACGGCAGGAAGTTTTACGTTGCACTAAAAGCATCATAACACCATTCTTTTGATCTTTATATCATAATGTAAAATTATATCATAGAAAGGAGGAAAATCAATTGCTATCATATTTTATCCGTATTGCCATTATTGCAACTTCTTCCTATATCGGCTATTACATCGGCCTTGGAACGCAAAACCAGTCGAAAGGAATTATCGTCGGACTTGTTGCGGGACTTGTTATAAACCTTATCGAGATATCCCTGAGACATATAAAGATAGGTCACTTCGTGGGAGGTCTTGCCGGGCTCATCGCCGGGACTATATTCGGTTATCTATTTGTTATGCCGCTCAAAGGTTTTCTGGATGCTTCATATGATACAGTCCTGATGGTTTCATACGCCTTTTTTGGATACAGCGGGCTTCTTATAGGGGTTTACAGGGGTAAATCCCTTTCTTTTGACACTATCATTCGGGCATTCAAAGGGCATGAGTCCGAAGAAAATCTTAAAATCCTCGACACAAGCGCAATAATTGACGGCAGGATTGCCGATGTATGCGAGACCGGCTTTCTTGAAGGTGTATTCATAATACCACAGTTTATATTACAGGAGCTTCAGCACATAGCCGACTCTTCGGATTCCATGCGAAGGGCAAAAGGGAGAAGAGGCCTCGACATACTCCATCGTGTTCAGAAAATGTCCGATCTGACGGTAAGGATCATCGAGCAGGACTTCCCCAGGATAAAAGAGGTTGATGCAAAACTCGTTGCACTTGCAAAATACATGGATGCAAAAATCATCACAAATGATTTCAACCTTAATAAGGTAGCCGGTCTGCAGGGTGTCTCCGTACTGAATATAAATGAGCTTTCAAATGCCCTGAAACCGGTTGTACTCCCCGGAGAAACACTGAAAGTATTTGTACTGAAAGAGGGGAAAGAACATAATCAGGGAATTGCTTACCTTGATGACGGAACGATGGTTGTTATAGAAAATGGAAGGAAATTGATCGGCAAACATGTAGGTGCGGAGGTCACCAGCGTTTTGCAGACAACCGCGGGCCGGATGATATTTGCAAAGCCTTCCGACAATAACAATAGATAGGCTACTTTCCCTTCCCTCCATGCCGGGAGTTTAGTTGGAGTCATACAGAACGGGACGGAAAGGGTTCTGCCGAGGGTGATTTCAGTATGAAAGAGAATGTTATAGCAATAGTACCCGCTGCGGGTTCCGGAAAGCGTTTCAGTTCTAAAACAAACAAGGCTTTTCACAACATCCTCGGCAAGCCTGTCATTGCGTGGGTGCTGGAAGTGTTTCAGGAATGCCGGTTGATAAACGAAATCATACCCGTATTCAGTGAAGAAGATATGGAGAGAGGGTTGGAACTGATAGAAAATCGTGCTTTTTCAAAGGTGAAAAAGATCGCTCCCGGGGGAAACGAGAGACAGGATTCGGTATATCATGCATTAAAACTTATCGAGGACGTATCATCGACCGTGTTGATACACGACGGAGCAAGACCTGCTATCGATTTTGACATCATACGGAGATGTCTCGATGCCCTGGATAAGTTTGACGGCGTGGTAAGCGGTGTGCCGGTAAAAGACACCATCAAAGAAGTGCGAAAAGGGGTTGTCAGGAAAACGCTTGACAGGAATAAACTCATAGCTGTCCAGACACCGCAGGCATTCAGATTTAAAACCCTTATGCAGGCGTATGAAAATATTAAAGGGAAAGGCATATGTTTTACTGATGATGCTGCTGTTGTTGAGTTTTCCGGTGGCATGGTTACATTCGTGGATGGATCCTTCAGCAATATAAAGGTCACAACACCTGATGATGCTGAGATAGTGGAGATTTTTTTAAAGTCATTCCGGGGGAAAAACGGGGAATGAACCTCCCTGCAGCATAGCTGCAGGGAATCACCAGGTTAGGAGAATTTCAATATGTACAGAACAGGCATAGGGTACGACTCTCACAGGTTCAGCTCCGGAAGAAAGTTGATTATTGGCGGCGTCACCATAGCATTCGATAAGGGGCTTGCCGGGCACTCCGATGCCGATGTTCTTTGCCACAGCATTATGGATGCCATACTGGGCGGTGCCGGACTTGGTGATATAGGCCGGCATTTTCCCGATACGGATGCAAGATGGAAAGATGCTTCAAGCATCGATATGCTTAAGCAGGTAGTTGACCTCGCATCTGTTAAAGGGTACCGGGTAGTCTGGACCGATTCTTCAATAATAGCTGAAGAACCCAAGCTTGCCTCACATTTGGAAAATATGAAAAAAGCCATTGCTTCCGCCGGTATTTCTGCAGATCGCATTAACCTGAAGGCAACGACAAATGAAGGCATGGGATTCGTGGGAAGAGGAGAGGGAATAGCAGCAATCTCGATCTGTACACTCCAAAAAACAGGCTGAATTAATAACCCTTTTACTGTTGCCCGCCAAAAAATTTTTATGTTTCTATCATTTTAAGAGCAAGCCTTCTGTGCCTCGGTCCGTCAAACTCACAGAAATATATCGACTGCCATGTGCCGAGTACGAGCTTCCCTTCTTCTATAAAAACAAAGCCTGATATACCTATGACAGATGACTTGATATGTGCATCTGAATTGCCCTCCATATGGGCATAACCGACATCCTTTGGTATAAGCTTGCTCAGGGTATGAAGAATATCCCTCTGGACGGAAGGATCTGCACCCTCGTTGATTGTAATCGCTGCGGTAGTATGAGGAACATAAAGATAACAGATACCATTTTTTATCCCGCTTTCCGATATCTCTTTCTGTACCAAATCAGTAACATCGATCAACTCAATCCGTTTTTTGCTTTTCACATTAATATACCTGATCATTATGAACCCCCGTTATTTTGGCTTTGGCCTGTTATTAAAGCTGAGTACATTATCATAAAATATGTTATCTATATCAAAATCTATTCTCAACGCAATAAAATTCCCGGGAAGCTTGAATCTATTAAGCTTTACGAGGTCCTTCTCGGTCATCACTACCATATCGGCCCTTGTCCGAACAGCTTCCTGCCTGATACCGCTTATGTCATTCTCTGAATAAATATGATGGTCCCTGAACGACTTGAATCCAACCAGAGAAATACCGAACCGCAATATGGTCTGAACAAATGCCCCCGGGTTTCCGATTCCGCAAAATGCATAAACCCTCTTTCCCTCCAGTTCATCAGTACGGTGCAGTTCACCATCATGTCCTGCAAGGCACGACGACTTTACATCGGATAAATAATAATCGGCATTTTTATTATATTTCTTCAGTTCCCCGATCAATCTATCCGGCGCTTTCCCTGTGCGGGTCACTATAACCGTATCAGCCCTCTTAATCGCAGAAACAGGTTCTCTCAGTCTGCCAAGGGGGAGAAGCTTGCCGTTACCAAATGGATATATACTGTCAATAAGGACGATGTCCCTGTCGCGATGGAGTCTCCAGTGCTGGAATCCGTCGTCAATTATAAAGAGATTTGCCTTTTCAGACAACAACCCGCCTTCATACCTGTCAGCCGATTTAACAACTTCTACACCCTTCAGCCTTTCGGCCATCAGAAAAGCCTCATCACCGGCATCAAAAGGACTGCATAAGGGACCGTTGCCTTTGCTCACAATAACCGGAGTTTTTATCTTACCTCTATATCCCCTTGTCAGGATACACGGCCTGTAGCCCCTCTTAAGGGCTTCCCCGGCAATTGCGATAACTGCAGGGGTTTTGCCTGTACCTCCGACTGTCAGGTTCCCTACACTGATAACAGGAAATTTCAGTCGCCGTTGTTTATATGTCTCATATGCCCTCGAAACCCTGTAACCCAGAAGGTATCCTAATTCCAGGATATTCATCTCTTTAACCTGCTTAAATACGGTTCAAGTATATTCATTGCCTTTTCAACCGCCCCGCCGTTCTCCAGAAATACCCTGTGTGCATTTTTGCCCAGCCTTTCCCTCATATCCAACGATTCAAGCATACAGAATAATATATCATACAAGCCGGCCTTATCAGCAATCCTCACTGCATCCCGACTCATGAAATCCTTTGTCAGGGGAAAGTTATTCATGTGGGGACCGCATATAATCGGCTTTGACCAATAGGCTGCCTCAAAAAGATTGTGCCCGCCGACCGGGACAAAACTACCGCCTATTATGCATACATCGGCAACAGAATAAAGACCCGCCAGTTCTCCAATAGTATCAATTAATATAACAATATTCTCCAATTCAGTATTATCTTCCGTCAAAACGGATCTCCTGACATAATGAATCCCCTTATCCTTCAGGAGTTCCATAACAATGTTGCATCTCCCGGGATGCCTCGGGGCCAGGATAAGATTCAGGGGGGTAAAGCGTCGTCTCAATCTCTGGTATACCTCGACAATAATATCCTCCTCACTCTCATGAGTACTCCCTGCAACGATAGTGGTGCCCTTTATCATCCCTACCCATTCAGGTGGATATAAAGTCCCGTGAATGTCGAACTTGAAGTTACCCGTAATGCGGGTCTTCTCTTCATCCATCCCCATCTGTTTTATGCGTTCTGCATCCTGTCCGGTCTGCATACCTGCATTTTCGACCGCCCTGAAAAGTTTTTTCAGAAAAAAGCGGATCTTCATATATCTCCCGAATGACCTGTCGGATATCCTTCCATTGAATATGAACACAGGTATCCCCGCATCTTTCATGGCATTGAACAGATTAGGCCATAACTCCGTTTCCATGGTCATGAATATATCAGGAGACGTCAGGCGAATAACCCTGTTGATAAAAGGCTTGAGATCAAATGGAAGATAAAACTTTTTTACGCCCTCAGGCGCCCTTTCGCCTGCTATCTGCTGCCCGGTATCGGTTATAGTTGAAATCATAACAGACGTATAACCCGATTCATACAACCGCTTTACCAGGGGGAGTGCAACCATAACCTCTCCGACGGAAACGGCATGGATCCAGATTACAGGACCGTCATTTTTTTCATACGGGCCGATAGCGCCAAGTTTTTCTGCCAGCCACCTTTTTCTTAACTTTTTCGGTCTCTTAAAATACTCAAACGGAAAAATAAAAAAAAGCGCTATGCCGTACAAAACCGTATATAGGAAAATCATATCTTAAACCAATCGTCTGTATGTTGCAGGACTAAAACCCGGCATGCCTTTTTTAGGTTTTTATTCGGCGGTTCAGGGCCGAACCGGACTGAAAGCAATGCCTGCATTCATCCATGACAAATACCGTGGTCTTCTGCTTGTCCCGACAGAGTCGGGGCTTGTTGAAATAAATATTACTTCCTATTCCCAACCTGCCAGTTCGCCGATAATTTCACTCACCCTCCGGGATGCATTCCTGTTGGCAAAAAATCCCCCGACCTTCCTGAACTGGGGAATCATCCAGTTTCTCAAATTCTCGTCCTCGATCGTGTGTTTCAGCTCATTAAATATCGTGTCGGCATTTGCCATTCCCTGGAGCAGTTCCCTGATTACTTCCTTATCGAGCATGATGTTAACCAGATTAATATATTTTACGTCAACTATCATCCGGCCTATCCAGTACGTAAGAGGGGATAATCTGTAAATAACAACCAGTGGTATCTCCAGCAGAGCCGCCTGGAGTGCGGCGGTCCCGGATGCAACAACAGCAAGGTCCGAGCAGGATAATACCCTGACAGCCTCACCATCAACAATACGAACCCCTTTCTGTCTGAGCCGATCAAACAAACTATTGTATTTACCCCTGTCTATATTTAACGCAACAGGCATAATAAATTGATAGTCAGGATAATTTTCCTTAAACAGGTCAACCAGACGGCTCAGGACCGGAAGCAGGCGCTTCATTTCCGAGTCCCTGCTGCCGGGAAGCAGGGCGAGCACAGGCGCATCACCCTGTAATCCGACCTGCTCTTTTATGTAACACTTTCCACCCTTGACCGACTCTATTTCCTCAATAATCGGATGTCCGACAAACTCACATTTCACTCCGGAATCTCTGTAATACTCCACTTCAAAAGGAAGGATAACGGCCACATAATCTGATAGCTTTGCTATTGTATTAACTCTCTTTTTTCTCCAGGCCCACACCTGGGGACTGACATAATAAAGGATCTTTACACCCGAATGCCGAATGGCCTTCGCCACCTTAATATTAAAATCGGGGAAATCAATAAGCACGACCACATCGGGTTTTTCATTTAGAATAGTCCGGATTACTTTATTCATGGTCCGCCTTAATTCCCTGAGAGAAGAAACAAGCTCCATGAGGCCGAATGCGCCGCTGATCTCAGCCACCAGCTCAACTCCCTCACGCCTCATCATCTCGCCTCCCACACCCATCACCCGTACATTATCCCGGCGATTTCCGAGCTCCCGAGCCAGTAGTGCTCCGTACAGTTCTCCGGAACTCTCACCTGTAATGATGAATACTTTTTTCATGGCCTCAGTATTGATGGAGTCGTAAAAAGTGTATCAAAGGCTCTTTTGTCATTCTGAGCCTGTCGAAGAATCTCTCCTTAAGCCCTCCTCTTATCAAAGAAGGATACAGGAGTGCAAAAAATTTATTCCTTTCAATGGCAATAAGCCAACTTCTTCCAATGATATTTATCAATAGTTATTTAGAGTCTGTGTATAAAGTCAGTCTCTCTATCTGTCATTCCGGCAGTTCTTAAGCCGGAATCTATTCTTTTCTATAAGTTCCGGATGTCCCGAACGCTTTCGGGACATGACGCAAATAAAAAACAGCAGTTTATACACAGACTCTATTTAGATGCAGATTCTTTGATAACCGAGCATATTCTTTCTATATCCCTCTCTCCAAGTTCAGGATACATGGGCAGTGAAAGCACCTCATCCGCCGCCTTCTCGGCCTCGGGGAAATCACCCTTTTTGTAACCCAGAAAACCAACGGCCTTCTGCAGATGCATCGGAACGGAATAATATACAACCGAAGATATTCCCGCATCTTTTAATTTTTCCTGTAAATTATTTCTCTTCGGACACCTTACTGTATACTGGTGGAAAACATGTCTGAACCCGTTCTGTTCGCCGGGACACTGCACATAAGAACCAATTAATTTATTATATAAAGCGGCATTCTTCCTCCTACGTTCATTGTACCTTTCTATATTTTTCATTTTAACAAGCAGTATTGCAGCCTGGAGTTCATCAAGCCTGCTGTTTATGCCGATACGTTCATGGACATAGCCCGCTGAAGACCCGTGGTTTCTCAGTAATCTTACAGTCGAGGCAAAATCAGCGTCTGACGTAACTATCATCCCGCCGTCGCCGTAACATCCGAGATTCTTGCTTGGATAAAAGCTGAAACATCCCGCTGCCCCGAAACCGCCGGCTTTCCTGCCGTTTATGGCGGCACCAAATGCCTGGGCGGCATCCTCGATAACTGCAATACTGCGCATATCGGCAAGAGCCGTCAGTTCATCCATATTGCACGGGTAACCGTACAGATGAACGGGAAGTATCGCCCTGGTCTTTTTCGTCAGGGCATCCTCCATTCGAGAAACATCAATATTAAATGTATTCGGATCTATATCTACAAAAACGGGTGTTGCTCGACAATGCAATATCGCTTCAACCGTTGCAAAAAAAGTAAACGGCGTGGTTATCACCTCATCTCCCTCACCGATGCCGGCAGCCAGAAGGGAAAGATAAAGTGCATCCGTACCGGAAGCAACCCCTAAAGCATAGCCTGAGTCTATATACCCGGCAATCTTTTTCTCAAGTTCGGTAACGCTGGGACCAAGAATAAATTTGGCGCTGTTGCAGACGGATTCGGTTATCTCCATAACTTCGTCTCTGATCTCCTCAAATTGCTCCTTAAGATCTACCATTGGTATCATCTCTGTCAGCTCCTCTTCAATTGTTCAGTAATTTTCAGTGCAACTCTTAATGCTTCTCTTGCCTCGATACCCGAGACTATGGGTTTCGACCTGGCACCCACGCACCTTATAAAATCCCTCAGTTCCTCCATGAGAGGCTCTTTATTTGCAGGCGTTATTACATCACGGCCAATCTTGTTTGAATCTGTCCTGTAATGTCTCTGTATCCGAGCATTTTGATAATCAAGTATTATATAAGAATCTTTCTGAAAAATTTTTAACCGTCTTGTCTTATCATGAGATAATCTTCCGGCCGTAACCAGAGCTGAAACACCGTTTTCAAAATCTATCCATGCCTTTGCAACATCTATTCTCTCACTCAGCACTGAAGCGCCGACAGCCCTGACAGCCCCCGGCGGCGCCCCCGCAAGAGAGAGGATGATGTCAATATCATGTATCATTAAATCAAGAGTGACATCCACACCTGCAGCCCTTTCAAGAAAAGGAGAGAGCCTTTCCGACTCAAAAAAAACGGGTTCCTTAATGTAGCCCTCAGCCGCTGTAACAGCGGGATTAAATCTCTCAAGATGCCCTACCTGCAGTATCAACCCCTGCTTCTCAGCCTCACCTATCAGCTCATCCGCCTCTTCTATAGTGGCGGTAACCGGTTTCTCAACCAGGATGTCTTTTCCACTGCCGAGGCATTTCATCGCAATTTCATGATGAAATGGAGTAGGGGTAACTATGCTGAGTGCATCTGAATCTTCAATCAGTCCGTCAATACTTTCGTAAACCGCACAACCATATTTTTCCGCAACCTCCCCGGCCTGTTCCGGAGATACATCCATAATACCGACAAGCTCAACCCCGCCCATCCCGGAATATATCCTTGCATGGTGCCGTCCAAGATATCCGACACCTATTACGCCGACCTTTACAGACAATATTCCCCCTTAATCCTGATAATTCATAAACCATCACTGAGGACGGGCACAACAAAATATGTGGAACTCTGTCATCTCAAAGTTTCTTTGATACCTCGATAATCTGCTTCAGCTTCTGCCTTGCCTTCCGGGAATCTATCGCCTCACTTGCAATGCCCACAGCTTCATTTATATCATCGGTTTTACCCGCTACAAGAAGCGCCGCCGCCGAGTTCATGATTACAATTTCCCTCTTGGGGCCTTTCCCTCCCTTTAATATATCCATGGTTATTCTTGCATTTTCTTCACGCGCACCACCGAGTATTGTCTCTCTCGGTTGACGGCTGAACCCGAAATCCTCCGGGGAAAAATACATGGTTTCCAGTTTTCCCCCTCTATACCGTGTCACCCGTGTACCATCGGTAATCGTTATCTCATCAAGTCCGTCTTCCCCGTGGACAACCATAACATCCTCACATCCAAGATTCCCAAGCACCATGGCAAGGGGTTCAGTAAACCTGTCCGTAAAGACACCCAGAATCTGCCTTTTTGCACCGGCAGGATTGGTAATAGGTCCCAGTACATTAAATATGGTCCTTATTCCCATCTCCCTTCTCGGCCCTATTGCATATTTCATTGCAGGATGAAAGAGCGGAGCAAAAAGAAACCCGAAGCCTGTTTCGGAAAGGCATTTCTCCACTCCTTTCGGCTCGAGATGGATATTTATCCCCAATGTCTCAAGCAGGTCTGCACTACCGGACTGACTCGAAACAGACCTGTTCCCATGTTTTGCTACAGGCACGCCGCAGGCAGCAACGATTAAGGCAACCGTTGTAGAAATATTGAATGTACCGGACATATCACCGCCCGTACCGCAGGTATCAAGTACACCTTCAGGCGCATTTATGCCCGTTGCCTTTTCTCTCATAACCTTTGCTGCCGCTGTGATCTCTTCAACCGTCTCACCCTTGAATCTCAAAGCTGTCAGGAATGCACCGATCTGGGCCTCTGTTGCCATGCCCTCCATTATCTCTTTCATGCATTCCGACATCTCCGTTTCAGAAAGATTTATACCCTGGACGAGAAGATTAATGGCTTCTTTAATCATTTTTCCCTCCCAAACTGATAAAATTTCTTAATATATCCTTTCCGGATTTTGTAAGTATGGACTCGGGATGGAACTGTACCCCGTCCATTACGAATTTTTTATGCCTTATCCCCATAATCTCGCCACCATCGGTCCACGCCGATATTTCAAAGCAGTCAGGAAGGGTATCTTTTTTTATGACCAGTGAATGATATCTGGTTGCCTCGAAAGGATTGGGAATATCCCGAAAAACGGTCTTTCCATCATGATGTATCATCGAGGTCTTGCCGTGCATCAATTTCCCGGCCTGTACTATAACACCCCCGTAAGCCGCCCCCATCGACTGGTGGCCAAGGCATACACCCAGTACAGGCACCTTCCCTGCAAAATGCCTTATTACATCCATGGATATTCCTGCTTCTTTTGGCGTGCACGGTCCGGGGGATACAACAATCCTTTCAGGCGACAGCTGTTCAATCCCGCTCAGGGTTATTCTGTCATTTCTGAAGACCTTTATCTCCTGCCCGAGTTCCCCGAGATACTGCACAAGATTATATGTAAATGAATCATAATTATCTATCATCAACAGCATCAGTCTATCCCTGCCTCGGCCATTTCAACCGCCTTCATCATTCCCATAGCCTTATTAACTGTTTCCTTGTACTCCAGCCCGGGATCCGAATCCGCAACTATCCCCGCTCCCGCCTGAACATATATCTTTCCGTCCTTACATATGAGGGTTCTGATTGTTATACACATATCCATGTTCCCGGAAAAGCTGAAATACCCGACAGCTCCCGCGTAAGGCCCGCGTCTGACGGGTTCAAGTTCCTCTATTATTTCCATGGCCCTGATCTTCGGAGCGCCCGTAACCGTCCCCGCAGGAAAACATGCCCTTATTACATCAAAAACATCCTTCCCCCTGCCGAGTTTCCCCACCACGTTTGAGACAAGATGCATAACATGGCTGTAACGCTCAACGTACATCATATCGGTCACCTCCACAGAACCGGTCTCCGCAACTCTCCCCACATCATTCCGGCCCAGGTCAACAAGCATTACATGTTCAGCAATCTCCTTCGGATCATTCCTTAACTCACTCTCCATTGCCATATCTTCATCTTCAGATTTTCCCCTGCGTCTGGTACCGGCAATAGGTCTCAATACAATCCCTTCCTCTTCAACCCTCACAAGAATCTCCGGAGATGAACCTACTATACGCCCCATGCCCGTATCTATATAAAACATATAGGGCGATGGATTAATAACCCTCAATGCCCTGTAGATACTGAAAGCATCGGCCCTGCACTCTCTCTCAAACCGTTGCGATAAGACAACCTGTATCACATCACCCGATACTATGTATTTTTTTGACCTTTCTACGGCACCGATGAAGTCTTCCCTGTCCGGGAACGAAGATTTAAAATCACCTGCAAGGACTTTTTTAGCCCCTTCATGGGACAAGCGGATTCTCTCCGTCTTTAATCTTTCAACAATCTCTTCTACCTTCCGAACCGCCTTTTCATAAGCATCCCGCAAATCCACGCCATCCAGAAAGACATTTGTGACAACCTTTATCTTCTGTCTCAGGCTGTCAAAGACCAGAATAGTGTCGGCAAGCATGAAGAATATATCCGGCATATCTAAACCCCGGCTGCCCTTGTCGGGGATAGACTCAAAGAATCTTACGCAGTCATAACCGATATAACCAACAAGACCCCCGCAAAAACGGGGCAGTTCAGGGACAATAACCGGTTTGTACTTTCCCATCTCCGATTTGAGGATATTCAGCGGGTCATCGGACAGTACTTCGTTTACATTTCCCGACTCGTCAATTATTTCGACCCTTCTCCCCGTTCCCTTAATGATTCTTGAAGGCTTAATGCCTATAAACGAGTATCTCGCCCATTTTTCCCCTCCTTCCACGCTTTCAAGGAGGAAAGACGGTGTCTGGGCCAGCTTCAAAAAAGCTGAAACAGGCGTTTCGGTATCGGCAAGCACTTCTTTATAGACAGGAACTAAATTCCCCGCCTCCGAAAGACCCCTGAACTCATCGAAAGAGGGATAAATCATATTGACAAAACATCCTTTTTTTTTATACTATGAGATTTGTAATTATACCATACCGGTTAAATTAAAACCTTTGTAATTACATACTATTTGCGGGCGTAGCTCAGCTGGTAGAGCACAACCTTGCCAAGGTTGGGGTCGCGAGTTCGAATCTCGTCGCCCGCTCCAGAAAGCAGGGGTTAGGGTGTCAGGGATCAGGGCTTGGATAGCATCTTTTGCTAATCCCCGATCCCTGGCATCTAATCCCGGACTTTTAAGGCGGCGTACCCAAGTGGCTAAGGGAGAGGTCTGCAAAACCTTTATGCGCCGGTTCAAATCCGGCCGCCGCCTCCATTTCCAGAATAATCATAACAATCAATAAAACCATCTCTGCAGACGGCGGATGTGGTAAAAATTCGCATGTCCGGCCCGGCGGCGCTCAATTTATTAATATACGGGGTAAACCATTGCCAACAGAATTGCAATGGTTATTAAAATAATGTGACGAGGCAATTTGGTAATATTAATTAGTGTCTGTGTATAAACTGCCGTTTTTTATTTTTGTCATGTCCCGAAAGCGTTCGGGACATCCGGAACTTATTGAAAAGAATAGATTCCGGCTTAAGGACTGCCGGAATGACAGATAGAGGGACTGCCTTTATACACGGACTCTAATTACACTAACCCTGCGGACTCGGACATCATATCGTCTATAACCGAATAAGGGATCCCCTTCTTCTTCAGATATTCTCTCTCCTTACTCTCAACGTAAAACCTGTCCAACCCGCTGTTTTCAAGGAAGTCCTCCCTGAGCCCGGAATCATTATTCTTTACTGCCTTCGGAAATACATGGTTTATATAAAAGACCTCTTTCTTTATGTCGATAACCGCCTTCTCAAAAATATGTACGGGTATCCTGTTCAATATCCTTTTCCCCGCCAGTTCTTTATCAATCTCCATCCTGACCTCTGCCCGGCCGGTCTTTGTATCGAGGCGCGGATAGATATCCTTTATCCTCTCATTCAGCGACATAAGCATGATCTGGTAAATCTTCTCCTCATCTGCAATCTTTTTCAGGTTATGAAGTATCTCTCTGATAGAAGCATCCCCGGTAATAATATTTTTCAAACCCCTGAAAAGTATCTTCACTCTTCTCCTGCCGAATGAGGTCAGATACTTGTTTACGAGGAGCGGACTTATAAACAACTCCTCAAAAAGACCGCTCTTAAGACTGTCGAACTCTTCCTTGTTACCTATCAGGCTTCTGATGTTTTCTCCGGAAATATCAAACTTTTCAGTAAAAGCGATAGCGTTCGTCAGAGAAGAAGTGTTGTCATAGCGGTCAAAATATGTAAGGATTCGGCTCAACTCTTCAAAGATGGTAAAATCTTCTGTTTCTTTCACAATCTCGTCACACATCTTTCCGATATCCAGGATTAGACGCTCGAATCCCATTTCGTTTTTCTCATGGGCGGTATACTTTGCCTTAAGCAGCTTCACTACATCCTCTGTTATTATATGCTTCTTCAACCCGGGGTCTTTGAAGAAAAGTGTTTCGAGTATTCCCCTGGCCTCCTTCAGATAATCGGATTCATGGCTCTCCACGATCTTCTTGCCCTTTAAAAGCTGATCGTCAATAGTATCAAAAAGCACCTCCGGTATATTATTTCTTATTGCAAGCGTCCGGAGCCTTTTAAGCCTGCCAATCTCAGCGGGTTTCAACTGGTCCCTGCCAACCGCATCAATAAGAATATCCCTGTATTCATCCACTACCATTTTGTTATCAGGATGCCTGTACATAACATCTATCCTGATTCTCTCAATCTGGTATTCGTCAATATTTTCCCTGTCAATAAAATCCTTGAGATACATTTCTCTGGATGCATCAAGATAACGCTTTTCCAGATAGAATTCCTGAAAAAGGCTGTATAACCTGTGATTGTTCCTGTGGATCAGTTTTATTATAAAGACCGTTGTCTTCTCTTCATGGAGTGATTCCATGAATCCACGGACCAGTTCAGTGCCATTCCATTCGTTACCCATAGATGTTCTTTTCAGATACTTGCCGACAGACTTTAATATAACCCTCTGGCGTTTCTTATAACTCCCTTCAAAATCAGATGAAACAATAAAATAATAATTCTGGACTGCATGTCCCTGAAGAAACAGTCTGTAAAATATCTCCGAACCTTCAACATTATCGGTAAATTCAAGCTTTTCATCCTTGCCCGTATATGTCCCGAACATGGTAAGGCGGTTTACCACTTCATCCCTTAATGTATCATCCGTGGGTTTATCCACACCAAACATGTATTCACAAAAACCTCCTCCGCAGCCTTTATAGCGGATACCGTCAGTGGTTATTACAAATTCATTTCCCCGGGAGAAAAAACGGATATAGTCAGGAGTTTCTTCATAGAAAATAGTCTTGGACACATCTGATCCGGAAACATAAGTAAAAAACTCCACGGGCCCGATAGTCCCATGAATTCTGAGCTCATTGATCATAGTCAAAATATAACACAAAGCCCTGTTATTCGTCAGCAACGCAGGCGCACTTGAATGTAAATTGTATTTAAGTTATATTCTAAGTAAGACCATGAAGGATATTCTGATGAGTAAATTAATACATCGGGCCGGATTTCTTATTATTATGCTGGGTTTATTATCCTCCACTCCTGCCATGTGTATGCAAACGGCGGATGCCAATGATACCGGCATCAAAACTTTGCAGGAGGGCATAAAACTCATGCACGAAGACACATATGGCCGGGCAATCACAAAGTTCAGCAGCGTTATCTCCGATGATTTCATCATAAATGACTTCGCCCTGCTCTGGAGAGCGGAATCTTACTATAGAACCGGAAACATCGACAAGGCGATGGCGGACATAAAAGAAATCAAGGACGATTACGGCGACACATCTGCATTCAGGGATGCGCTACGCCTCGAGATTGAAATATCAAGACGCAATATCGATGATACTTCAGAAATATTGGCCCTTTACAGGAACTACCTGTCCCTGTATCCTGCCGACCTTGAAATACAGTACCGGTATGCGAAAAGCCTCAAGTCCGCGGGTGCGGATGATAAAGCTGCAGAAATATTCAAAAATCTCTATATTAAAGCCTCCGACTTCTCGGATGAGTCATATAAAGAATTCGACCCGGCCATATTGAATTCTGAGGATCTCTTCAGAAGAGGCAATAGCCTGATCAGACAAATGAAATTCACTAACGCTGAAACCGCATTTCGCAGGGCTCTCGACATGGCCCGGGAAGACATGAAAGATGAAATATACGAAAAAATTGCATATTGCAGATTCAGGCGAAAAGATTACCCTGAAGCAGCAGAACTTTATAAGAAACTGAACGACAGATATATGGAAGCCGTCTCCTATCTGAGAACCTCTGAAATGGATAAATTAATTAAAACCATCGATATTCTGAAAGAAATGAAAGACCCGCGGACCGGTTTGCTCCTCATATCCCTGGCAAACAACGAGAGGAGAAAAGGCAATTACAACAATGCAGTTTCAATCCTGAATAATGAACTTGATAAATATCCCTTCAGGGAAGAAAGCCTCTGGCAGAAAGGCTGGACAGGTTACCTGGAGGGCAATTACAAAGATGCAGAAAATATCTTTAACAAGCTATATAACAGCTACAATTCGAACAAGTATCTGTACTGGGCGCTGAGAAGCAGGGAAAAAATGTCACAGGACGTCACAGGGGGTTACGGAAAGCTCTGCTCAGAAAATGATTACTACGGGTTTCTTTCGTGCCTTAAAACAGGGACCGGCTCAAAGAAAATCCCTGTATCCACGGATAACATCAAAATTGACTCCCCCCTTTTGAAGCGGTTCGGAATCCTTAAAAAATTAGGATTAAGAAAAGAAGCAATTTTTGAACTGAAAAAAATGATCAAAACTTTAAAAAAACCCGCTGAAGTGATTCTCTACAGCAAAAAACTGAAAGAAATAGGTGAATTCAAAAAAGCCATATCAGTCGCCACCATGTTGCCTTATGATGAAAAAATCCATACACTCCTTTATCCTGCTGCATACTGGGACATAGTTGAAGAGGCATCCAGAAAATTCCGGATCGATCCTGTCTACATACTCTCCATAGCAAGGGAGGAGAGCAGGTTCGATCCGGAAGCACATTCCATTGCCGGTGCAGTCGGGCTGATGCAGTTGATGCCCGAAACCGCGGACAGGATGTGCAGGAAAATAAAATGCAATATTCCTGAAGAAGACTCCTATCTGAATATCAGGACAAATATCATTCTTGGCTCTTATTACCTTAAGACCTTACTGGACCAATTTAAATCCGTCACTCTGGCCACCGCTGCCTATAACGCCGGTGAGAATACCGTAAAGAAATGGCTGGCTCAATTCAACACAAGAGAAGCCGACGAATTCATTGAAGATATACCTTACTCCGAAACCCGGCAATATGTGAAAAGGGTGTTGACAACCTTTTTCCAATATTCCCGTTCCCTGAATCTTCCGGACGCACCCGGCACATTCCGCTGGAATGTTTCACTTCATCTTGATTGATCATACAAAAACATCTTTCGCCCGGAATAAATCATTCCGAGGAACCGGTAACGATGAAGAATCCCGATAATTCAGAAACACTTCTCCGGCGTTCGCATGGCACCCGGTTCGTGAATAATATCGGCTTCAACCTGTTATGCGTTTCAGTTTTCGCAGTTCATCAATGTGTTTCTGTTCCTGCAACATCATCTCATCAAATATAACACGCGCATTCGGATACACGGCTGACCCGGACAATTTGCCGTAAAGCTTGTATGCCTTCCCCTCTATCTCAAGGGCAAGTATAATAGCTTCGGCATCATCGATAAAATCTTTTTCTACAAATAGCCTTTCAGCCTCTTCTACCTCAATACCTGATTCGATAAAATCGGCAGGCGCCTTTTCAAGAAACTCTTCATAGGACGAAAGATTCAGGTCACCCTGAAGGGACCGGTACAGGAACTGAAGGTATCGCATATGTTGATCTTCCCAATCACTTAGCCTTCCAAACAGGTCCCTCGCCGGCTCCGAACACGCCTTTGACGAAGCAAAGCCGTAGAAATCTCTCGTCCCTTTTTCCATCAGCAACGCTTCAACAATCGCTTCCTGCAAATCTTCCTTTCCCTTGATCATAAAACCCTCCGTATTTAATATTCTGATAACCTGTTACTTAAAGTATCCGTCATTAGAGGACAATCACAGTAATCACCCCCCCCCGGCTACCATCAATTGGCTGTAATTTGCACCTATTCTATCTTCTTTAAATAGAGTCCGTGTATAAAGCCATTGTGTCTGCCTGCCATTCCGGCGGTCCTTAAGGCGGCAGGCATAGTGAGTCCTGCGTCTCTGAGTTTTTTCTCCGCCTGCCATTCTCCGGCTTGCCTGTCCCGACATTTTCGGGGCCTGTCCCGACATTTTCGGGGATCGGGGAATCCGGTCTTTTCAATGCTTTGCGCATGCCCCGAACGCTTTCGGGACATGACAAAAATAAAAAACAGCAATTTATACACAGCCTCTATTCAGGTAACATTTTCATTTCTGCGGATATACATGACATTATCATTTTGCAACGACAATAACAAGCACAATTTCTTGTAATTATTCCCTTTCTTTGATATACTCAAAATAAAAGCTGTACCTGATATTATTTATGGATAGTGCCGTTTCCCACACAATTAGAAATGATGAGTGCCTTTCATATGTTGTACACTTCTGTCTCAGATAGAGAGAGAAACCTTTGGCCATCTGTGGCAATGCTGAATCGCCTGGATTCCGATAGCAAAAATAACTATGCTTACCGGGTGTTAAGTCTTTAATTTTGCAAGGAGGATAAAATGTTTTTGCAACGGATGAAGATATCACACAAGGTTTTATTTATAGTTATATTGGGGCTTGTTGTCATTACCACCTTTGCTGTCGGCACAATCATGATGGGCAAAAAACAGTTGAACACGCTTGAGGAAATTTATACCCAAAAAGTTGTGCCTCTCGATAACCTGAGAAAGATCCAGCTTATCTTCAGGGAAATTGAATATCATATGACCGGTGTGTCGGCAGGTATAGTAGCGCCAATAGGTTCAGGGGAACATCTCAAACTCTCCTTGAAAGAAATAGATAAACTATGGAACAGCGTCAAGGACAAGATTAAAAACAAAGACTTGTTAAAAGATAAAAAAACATTTGAGAAAGGATATGCCGGATTTAAAAAAGTAGCCGTTAAACTACTGAAGGTTTATTTTAACGATGACGCAAAAAATGTACCCGGCCTGGTAGACCAATATCTCGATTTCAAACCCCTGATATTCAAATCCATTGATAAAATGGCAGAGGCTCAGGAGAAGGCGGTAGATACGTATTACACAGAAAGACAGAAATTGATTTCAAAAATAAACGGACTCATTATAATTACGGCTCTCTTCCTGATCACAATCTTTCTTTTCTTAGGAGTTACTATAACCCGTTCCATTACCAGGCCGATTAACGATACAACCGTTATGCTGAAAGATATAGCAGAAGGCAAAGGTGACCTGACCAAAAGACTTACGGTGACCTCAAAGGATGAAATAGGGATCCTTGCCGGATGGTTTAACAGGTTTATCGAAGGCATGCAGAATATGGTCAAAGGGCTTCTTGCAGTCTCCCGTGAAGTCTCTTCCACATCCAACAACATAGGCCGTTCCTCGGGACTCGTTCACGATTCGGCAAAAACACAGATGCAGGCAATTGAGACAACATCGGCTTCCACTGAAGAAATGTCCTCT
>BDTO01000072.1 GCA_002897855.1 bacterium BMS3Bbin05 | reverse complement strand
AGTCAGGAGTCAGTAAAGACGAAGATATTCATGAAACAGACAATTCAACACCTGGCACTCAACACTCAACACTCATCCCCATCCTCGGCATTCCCGCCTGTGGAATGTATGCAAGCAAAACCATATTCGACCTGATTTTCCCGCGCGTACTTGCGGGCGAAAAAATAGGGCGCCGTGAACTTGCGGAACTCGGTCATGGCGGTCTCTGTCTCAAGTGCGATGTGTGCCGTTTTCCCGTCTGTCCATTCGGGAAATAAAAAAGAAAAGAGATGAGAAATAAAATGGGGGTGACTGTAGGCAAGCCATATTGAGTAAATTTGGTCGATACTCTTGATGCATGAAATATTTTTACTAAAAATATCGCCGAAAGTGATACAATTTATTCTAATAATTCTGCAATCAGGCGCCGACGCTGTTTAACAGATTTATGGTATCCGTCGCCTCGGAATACATGTGAGGCTTATGTGAGAATTAAAACCTTTTAAATCAGGAGCCATTGTACTCTTAAGCATATGGGCTGGTTATTTTGAATGAAACGCTCACGACCCGACACAGGTCGGGGCACAAAGGAGTATGAAAACACCCCCCCATCCCCCCCTTGCCAAGGGGGGGCATAGGGGGGGTAGCCCTTGCCAAGGGGGGAATTAAAGAGGGGGAGGGTATTTTGGGATGAAATAATTGCTGAGATTCGGTGTTAAAAAGGAGGAATGATGAAAAAACTATTAATAACAGTAGTATCATTTTTAACTATGATAACCTTTGCATATGCCGATGGCCCGAATAATGGTTATGTTATGGGGCCATGGATGATGGGCTGGGGCTATGGCATGGGATGGTTCTGGCCTGTACTGATGATTGCATTCTGGATAGCCGTCATCGTAGTGATTATCATCCTCATACGCTGGATTGTATTGTCGTCGGAGAAAGGTCACGGGATCAAACCGGATGAAACTGCACTCGAAGTTCTCAAGAAAAGGTATGTAAAGGGAGAGATAGACAGGGAAGAGTTTGAGAGGATAAAAAGAGATATTGCTTAGAGTGGAAATTTTATCGAATAAATGCCGGATTGCATGGAAATACGTAATAAGATAAGAGGCGCTGAGTACCCGCGGGCCGGACATGCGGATTTTTACCACATCCACCGTCTTCAGTTCCCTCAGACTTGATATGAAGACTCCATGATCAGTGGTGGAGAATCGGACAGATGAGAAAATAGGGGAAAATGAAAGGAATACCCGGTCCTTTACAAACTCATTATTACATCACCTTCGTGTGCTTCAGGATTTGAGCCTTCAAGAACAAGAAGCGACCTCGCTGTATTTAAAACCGCATAATATGCCCTGTTTACTGTAGTTTTGAATCTACTATCTTTAAGTGTAGCCCTTGTATCATCCAAAAACTCGTATGCCTTATTGTTTCGTCCATTACCTTATTTAGAGTCTGTGTATAAAGTCAGTTCCTCTACCTGTCATTCCGGCAGTCCTTAAGCCGGAATCTATTCTTTTCAATAAGTTCTGAATGTCCCGAACGCTTGCGGGGCATGACAAAAATAAAAAACGGCAATTTATACACAGACACTAAATAGAGTCTGTGTATAAAGTCGGTTCCTCTACCTGTCATTCCGGCAGTCCTTAAGCCGGAATCTATTCTTTTCAATAAGTTCTGAATGTCCCGAACGCTTGCGGGGCATGACAAAAATAAAAAACAGCAATTTATACACAGACACTATTTAGAGTCTGTGTATAAAGTAAGTCTCTCTATCTGTCATTCCGGCAGTCCTTAAGCCGGAATCTATTCTTTTCAATAAGTTTAGAATGTCCCGAACGCTTGCGGGGCATGACAAAAATAAAAAACAGCAATTTATACACAGACACTGTTTATATATCATTTTATATCCACAAAATATCTGAAAACAGGAAATTTCGATTGACAACAGATAACCTTTTATCTTATAACTGAACATATGTTCAATTATTTATCATAGCAGGATATCAAGGCTCTAAGAGATGAAAAAAAAGAAACATGAAGACATCTGTGAGGTGGATTTCTTTGATCCCAAAAGGGTTGCTTCTGTAAGGAAGAAGATGAAGCCGAAGCATGCACTCCAGTTGCTCGCAGAGACATTCAGAGTCCTGGGTGATACTACACGGATTAAGATCATCTTTGCCCTGTCTCAGGCAGAACTCTGTGTCTGTGATATAGCCAATCTCCTTGGTACAACAAAGTCTACGGTCTCTCATCAGTTGAGGGTACTGAGGAACATGAGACTTGTGAGATACAGAAAAGAGGGAAAGATGGTCTACTACAGCCTCGATGACGAGCATATAAAGAATCTATTCGATGAGGGACTGAGACATGTGGAGGAACTGTGAAAAAATATATTTTTCTTATATGGTTGAACAACTGTTCGACCATATATTGTAAGGAGGCGCTTATATGAGCAATGTATGTGATTGCAGTAAAGAGAAGATTTTCGAGGGCAAATGGTCTGCAACCTCTGACCGGTAGCTATCAAAAATCCCTGCCAGGGATTGAGGGTGTGAAAAAAGCTGAGGTATCATTTAAGGAAAAGAAGGCATGACTTGTCGTTGATGAATCCGTTACCGATGAGATGCTTATTGAGGCTGCAGGGATGCCCGGCCCTTACAAAGTTAAAATTATAAAAAGGAGTTCTGTAAAAAAATGACATATGACCTGATTATAATCGGCGGCGGAGCCGCCGCCTTTGCTGCAGCCAACCGGGCCAACCGGTTAAAGAAAAGCACATTGCTCATTAATGATAGAAATATTCTTCCTCTCGGAGGCACATGCGTCAATGTCGGTTGCGTTCCGTCAAAGATCATGCTTCATCAGGGACAGGCATATTACTATCCTGCAAGGAGCAGGTTCAGGGCAATTGCGATGGAGGGCAGGGCGGATTTTGTTGAAGCCCTGAAAGAGACAAGGGAAATGGTAAATGGATTTCAGACAAAGAATTATCTCAATGTTATTGAAAAACAGGACCATGTTGATTTCAAAGAAGGGTATGCTTCTTTCAGCGACCCCCACACCATTCGGGCCGGGGATGAGGAGTTTGAGGGCGAGAATATTCTCATTGCAACAGGGGCGTCAACATTCATACCACCTGTAGAAGGAATTGAAAATATTGATTATCTTACAAATAAGACAGTGTTTAATCTGGACGATAAGCCGGAATCGATAATTATTTTCGGCGGTGGGGCAGAGGCTATGGAATTCTCGCAGATATTTCATCACTTTGGTATAAAGGTTACTGTATTACAGCGCTCCGGCAGGGTCCTTACAAGGTTTGATGAGGCGGTTGCAAGAGAATTGCAAAGGTATCTGGAAGACGAGGGAATAAGTATTTATACAGGAACCCTGGTAAAGGAAGCAAGAAAAACCGATGCAGGAGTCGAGCTCGCTGTTGATATAAAAGACAAAGGGGAGCAGTGGATAAGCGCTGAGAGGCTTCTCATAGCTGCCGGTCTCAGGGCGAACATTGAACATCCGGGAATTGAAAATGCCGGTATCGCTCTTGATGCGAGGGGTTTTGTTAAAGTAAACGATTATCTGCAGACGTCCCAACCGCATATTTATGCAGCCGGTGATGTAACGGGAATTATGCCCCTTGAAACAGTAGCGGCGAAGCAGGGTAATGTCGCGGCGCTGAACATGTTTGAAATCAGGGACAAGACGATCAATTACCTTGAGATACCCCGGGCGGTCTTTACCTCGCCTGAGGTTGCTTCAGTGGGAATGACCGAGGAAGAGTATATGGAGAAATACAATGTCTGCCTCTGCAGGACAATATCGTTTGAGCATGTTGAGAAAGCCGCAGCAATAAAGGATACAAGGGGATTGATCAGTATGGTTGTTGACCCGGAGACAAAGCAGGTGATAGGTGTGCATATTGTGGGACCGATGGCGTCCGACATAATTACTACTGCTACATACGCTGTAAAAAATAAAATGACCATTTATGATATCCGTGAGACGGTGCATGTTTTTCCGACCCTGAGCGAGGTCATCAAGAAGGTTGCACAAAGTTTTGACCAGGACCTGGACGATATGGCCTGTTGTGTTGAGTAATGCACGCAACAACCGGGTTTGGGGATTAACTGCCGTGCGGACAACGGACATGGTTTATGGATTTCTTTAATACCGATGATAAGGATGAAAACAGATTATTCTTTTATCAGTATCCTACCCCTGTAGATACATCCCCGAAACGGACGAAAAACCTGATTGTCCTGAAGAATTTGACAAAAAAATCTTTAACACCGTTCATGGGCACAACAACTATATCTTTGTCCTTTAAGTGTGGGTCGGGTATCTTGTTTGCCAGGATTTCATCATAGTCAACTTCTATTATATCACGTATTTCTTTCCCCGAATCCCTGTATATCCTGATATTATCTTTTTCAGCAACAGATTTAAGACCCTTCGCCATGGCTATGGCCTGTGTCAAAGTTATTCCTCCACTTACAGGAAATGCCCCCGGGCCGTTAACGGAACCATCAACAAAAATAACGCCTCCCATGGGGACATCGATAACATCACCGGCAAAAACAGGGATATTTAATCTCATATCACCTTTATATAGCAGGTCATAAAGGTTTATTACAGTCGTTTCCCTGCCTCTCTGGATATAACATACATCACCGGCATCTTTTTCAAGGCCGCCTGCCGCAGAGATAATGTCGAGGAGATATTTCTGGCCATCCATGACATAGACCTGGGGGTTCTTGACAGCGCCGAGTATGGTAACTTTCTGGCTCATGTACTCTTTTATGAATATGCTGACTACAGGTTTATTAATATAATGTCTGAGTCTTGCGCCGATCTCTTCCTCGGCTTTGGGGAGTGTCAGCCCCGATATCTTTATCCGTCCGGCAGGCGGAAATTTGATATAACCGGCTGAATTAATCCGTACCGTCCTCTTTAATTCTTCGACCTGGAAAACATCTATATCGAGTACATCCCCCGGCCCAAGGATATAATCATTCTGGATAGGGGGGGATGCCCTGTTTAAAGACGACCCTCCCGTAGTCTGATTGATAGCGGACACCACTGGGGTTTTCTGCTGAATGGTTTTTTTGCCACCACAGGATAAAAGCAATAAAGCTATGATAAATATGATAAAAAAAGGGATAGACTTACGCATGGGTGATTATAGCACAGTCCTGAAAAAGGAAGAAACCCTCTGTTGCCTGAGGTGCGAGTCCTTTTTTTTTTGAAAAACCGACAGGACAAGTAAAGCGGTTCTCCTGCCGGTTTATATTTTTTTCAAAAGAATTTTTATTTATGGAGTATATTGACTGGCGGTAGCTTGACTGCCGCCTCCGCCTCCGGATATACCCATAAGAACTCCTCCAACTATCACGGCACCCCCTACGCCGATAAGGGCCTTCTTTGTAGTCGACAAACCTGTCGTTTCTCTCGTTGGCTGCTCAAGAATATGAACAGACATCACCTTTCTGTTGCCCTTCGTTTGCGTATTTATAAGGACACCTTTGCCGGACGATACTTTCATAACTTCAGCACCGCTTTCCATGCTGCCGATTTTTATAGCGCCCTTATTGCTGACGACCCTGGTATCGGTACCGTTATATGACACAAAACCGATCACGGCCTCTCTTGTTGCCCCTGGACTTACTACCTCATACGAGCCCATGTCATACGGTGCTTCAATATTATAATCAGGTGTTTTGACTATAACTATGGAATCCTTTGGGACATTAAATACCAATTTCCCCCTTACAATTTTTACATAGTATTTCCCCTCTTTACCCGAGATATAAATATTGCCGTTACTGCCAAGCTTGAGTCTCGTCCCATCTTTCATGTTAAATGATAATGAGCCACCCTCTCCGGTTGAGTAGGTACTGTTCAGAAACAGGGGCTGTGTCTTATTAAGCGGCGTCACAACTTTGTTTGTCTTAATCAGTCCGCCCGTTCCGCCCGGGATTACTTCCCCGGCCTGGCTCAGCACAGCGGCAAGAGCAGATGACTGAACAAAAAATAGAGTTACAGATAGGAAAACTATACAGGAAACAGATATTATTAACTTACCTTTTTTCATTTTTTCTCCTTAATCCTTAACAGTAAATATGTTTTAGTGGAGGGTCTTTTTATCTTGACCCTTACAATAAGCATTGATCAGGGTAATCGATATGTCGGACACAAAGAATCTTTGAAATTGGCGGGGTCTTACGTTTTGTGTTTTCATTTTTGGCCACCAACACTTCAAAATTATTTGCCGGGCAATGCCCTGGATCTGTATGTAGCCATTTTTCACCGCATGCTTCATTCGCAGAGTAAGTAATACGATTCATCATGTCATCAAAGATTTTATGGTCCCATAAATACACCTCCTCTTTTTTTCAGGGTTTTCACAAATCTCCTGTGCCGGGCGTTAATATGAGGGATTCCGTATCCGGGTCGTTCTGTATGCATATGCCCGGTAGCTGAGGTATGTGATAATGATAAAATTATTCGACAGTTACACTCTTTGCCAGATTCCTCGGCTGGTCAACATCACATCCTCTAAGCACACCTACATAATAAGCAAGGAGCTGAAGGGGTATAACGGTCAGGAATGGAGACAGCGAAGAGTGTGTGGAAGGTACTTCTATAATTTCATCAACTTTACCATGAAGACAGCCCGGTTCATCCGTGACCGCAATAACCTTCCCGCCCCTGGCTTTCACCTCTTCAATATTTGAAAGTGTTTTTTCGTAAAGTTCATCTACCGGGACGACAACCACTACAGGGAGCCCTTCTTCAATCAGAGCGATGGGGCCATGTTTCATTTCTCCCGCGGGATATCCCTCTGCGTGCATATAAGATATCTCCTTGAGTTTCAGGGCGCCTTCAAGTGCGACCGGATAGCTCAGTCCCCTTCCAAGGAACAGAAATCCATGAGAGTAGATCAGTGATCGTGCCATGTCTTTTATTTTCGATTCATTCTTCAATGTCTTCTCAACAAGCCCCGGTATTTTTAAAAGGAGATTCTTAAAGGTATCCGCCTCTCTAAAGGATAATCTTCCCCTCCGTAAACCGAGAGCGAGGGCGAGTACACATACGTCGGCAACCTGAGATGTAAAGGCCTTTGTTGAAGCAACGCCTATTTCGGGTCCTGCGCGGGTATATAGTACGGAATGTGCCTCCCTTGTTGATGTGCTGCCGACTACATTACAGATGGTCAGGGTCCATGCGCCCTTTTCTTTTGCAACACGCTGTGCGGCGAGTGTATCTGCAGTCTCTCCGGACTGCGTTATGGATATAAAAAGGGTCCCGTTTTCAACAATAGGGTCCCTGTGCCGGTATTCAGATGCTATATCGATATCAACCGGAATATGAGCAAGATTTTCGATAATGTATCTGCCGATCATGGCCGCATGATATGAGGTGCCGCATGCAACAATCTGTATTTTTCGAAGATCGATAATTGTTTTCGTGCTGATCCCGAGATTCTCCAGCAGCCCACGCGGGTTTTCTATCAATTCTCCGATTGTGTCCATTATTGCATGGGGCTGTTCATGAATTTCCTTAAGCATAAAGTGGTCAAAACCGTTTTTTTCAGCCATGGCGGGTACCCAGTCGACCTCAACAGTTTTCTGATCAACCGGAATAGTTATGCCGGAGTCAACATTGCAGATTTCCACGCCATCTTCAGTCAGTGTGCATAGATGCCCATCTTCCATGAATATAAATCTGTTGGTATAGGGAAGTATTGCAGGGATATCCGAGGCAAAATAAAAGTCTCCTTCACCAAGGCCGACTACAAGAGGGCTTCCTTTTCTGACTGCGAAAAGCATCTCCGGGTTACTTTTACTCAAAATGCCCAGGGCATAAGAACCTCTCAGGCGGGCAATTGCGGCTTTTATTGCTTCCCTGAAAGAGAGACCTTTTCTGATATAGCTTGAAATTAATTGCGGGACAACTTCGGAATCCGTCTCAGAGACAAACTCGTGACCTTCTTCAATAAGACATGATTTGAGTTCGCGGTAATTTTCGATTATCCCGTTGTGTACGACGGCAATACCGTCTATACTGTGCGGGTGAGCATTTATTGAAGAAGGTATCCCATGGGTAGCCCATCTTGTGTGTCCAAGGCCGACTTTGACTACCGGTACGGGATTGGGTAAAATACTCTGAAGCTCTTTAAGTTTACCTTTTGTTTTATACAATTCCATACCATTGCCGTTCTGGTAAACAACCCCTGCAGAGTCATAACCCCTGTATTCAAGCCTTTTCAGCCCGTCAACGAGTGTCTGGAGAGACCCGCTTTTCCCTATATAACCGACTATTCCGCACATAAATTTCTCCTCGAAAAGATTTCCAGAAAGAATTCCTCTAATCCCGTCCAAATCCGGACTGAATCGTCAATAACATAAACGGCAAGTAGCAAAAACTATACCACTATGGTATAAGCTTTCATTTTCCATCCGGTGGGGCGACATTTGCTGTGAATATGCAGAAATCAGTTGATTCCCATCCATCAACAGGTGGCTTAAGTATTGAAAGTATCTAATCATTAAGTGGTAATCTGTTTATTAAGTTTTCAATACCCCGCAGTCTCGGCTGCGGGGTTTCCTTCTCCCCTCCCCCTTTGGAGGCTGTGTCACAATCCT
>BDTO01000071.1 GCA_002897855.1 bacterium BMS3Bbin05 | reverse complement strand
AGATTGCTTCTATAATATCTGTAAATTCTTCAACATGCATTAATTTCAAAGGTCTTTTATCATGGGTGTAACATCCTTCAATGAGACCTTCCTGATGCTCATAGAAACGCCTCTCTACATCGTTGGTTACTCCAGTATAATAACTGCCATGGTTCGACAAGCTCACCATGACAGGCTCACATTTACCCACTTGAAATGAGAAAGAACCATATTATTGATATTCCCTGCGGCTCCGCCGCCGGTAATCTAATGCAGGGATTTTGCATTATTATACACGCTCCCCGATAAAAACTTCGGGACAGGCGGGACAGGCACATTCGCTCGCTATCCATTTAAGCAGAAGTTTACCCACACTTTTTCACGATGAGCCATTTATTTACTGGATGTTCTGAACCTGTTCCCTTAACTTTTCTATCTCATTTTTCAAGTCAATTATTGTTGACACGATATCGTACTCGGAAGTCTTCGAGGCAATGGTATTGGCTTCCCTCAAGAACTCCTGGAGCAGAAAGTCGAGCTTTCTGCCAATAACCCCGCCTGTTGAAATAATCGTTTCAAATTGTTTAATATGACTTTTAAGCCTTGTGAGTTCTTCGCTTATATCAGCCCTTTCAGCCATTATTAATACTTCCTGAAGAAGCCTGTTTTCATCAAGGGGATTATTGCTGATGAGGTCATTAAACCTGTCGGTAAACCTCTGCCGTAACTTTTCGATAATGCCTTCCGACCGGTTACTGATATCATTAACATATATTTCAATTTTCTTCAGAATTTCACTGAGATCTCCTTTTATATAGGAACCCTCGGATACCCGCATCTCATACAACCTGCTCACTGCCTGATCAAAAACCTGAATCAGGACATCATCATCAAATGAAGAGTTTTCAGTTATTACTATGTCCCTGAATCCTGTAAGCAGGGCAAGTTCTATCTCCCCCTTGACCGAAAACTTTTTCTTTATTTCTTTTAAAGATTCGATAATGCCGGCAACAAGCTTTTCATTCACCCTTATATCACTTACTTTCTCAGGACTGACGGAAATATTTACTTCAAACCTTCCTCTCGAAAAAACATCCTTAAGTCTCTTTCTCAGTTCAATCTCATATCTGTTAATAAAATACGGCATCCTGAAAATCACATCAAAATACCGGTGATTTACAGAGCGGACCTCAACTGAGAAAACCCCGTTCTCAGCTCCGCCAAACCCCGTCATGCTCTGTATTTCAGACATTTTCAATATCCCTCAAATCCTTTCGTCAGATATAAGTCTGGCCATATTTTCATAGTCATCAAGAGGGAGATACCCCTCCTCACCATTACTCAGCCGCCTGTATTTGATCCGCCCGGCCTTAATCTCGTCCTCCCCGATTATAAAGACATATCGGGCACCTGCCCTGTCGGCCTTCTTAAGCTGGCTTCTCAGGGATGACGCACCAAACCCCATCTCACACCATAAACCGCTGAACCTCAATTTCCGTAAAATCCTGATACCGGTCAAGCGGTACTCTTCATTCAGGCATATCAGAAAAAGCCCGGGGCCCGGCTCTTTCACAATATCCATATCGCTCACCAACTCAACGAGTCTTTCCATGCCTATTGCAAAACCGACTGCAGGGGCTGAAGGGCCGCCGAACTCTTCAACCAACTTGTCATACCGCCCTCCGGCGACTACTGCATTCTGTGAACCGGGATGCACAGTCGTAATCTCAAAAGTAGTCCCCGTATAATAATCAAGCCCCCTGACGAGCCTTGGATTAAGTTCATATTTTATCTCCATCGAATCCAGATATTTTCTTAATTTTCTGAAATGCGCACTGCAATCATCGCAGAGATAATCTGTAATCACAGGGGCGTCGGAAGAAGCCTCGATACAGGAAGGCACCTTGCAGTCAAGCACCCTGAGCGGGTTAATGTCATATCGTCTTCTGCAATCTTCACAGTATCCGTCAAGACCCGATAGAAGATAGGCCTTCAGAGCCTGTCTGTAACCAGGTCTGCATTTATTGCAACCAATTGAATTGATCTCGCAATTAAGGCCATCAAGACCTATATCCGACAGGAAATCATTCAACATGCATAGAATCTCGGCATCAATGTAAGGGGCATCAACTCCAAAAGCCTCGGCTCCTATCTGATAAAACTGCCTGAACCTGCCCTTCTGGGGTCTTTCATACCTGAACATGGGTCCGGTATAAAAATATCTTTGAGGAGCAGGCATTGTATAAAGCCCGTTCTGTACATAACACCTTACGACCGATGCGGTTCCTTCCGGCCGAAGGGTGAGGCTCCTGCCCGCACGGTCATTGAATGTGTACATTTCCTTTTCGACAATATCGGTATTTTCTCCAATACTCCTGACAAAAACATCGGTATGTTCCACAACAGGAACTCTTATTTCATGAAATCCATAATTTTTAAATATCTTCCTGGCCCTGTCTTCTATATGCTGCCAGATAAACGTCTTTGGCGGGATTACATCCTGGAAGCCCTTAGGGGCTCTTAATCTCTCCTTCAATCTGACCTTCTCCTTCACGCTCTTTATCAAACTCGATCATCTGTATGTGGCTGTCTATAAGCCTTTTTACTTCCTCTTTAAAATGACGCCTTATCCCCTTAAGATCAACGATATCTTCATGGATTTTTACAACCTTCTCCTGTGCTTCCTTTATTATCTCATCAGCCCTCAACTCCGCCTCCTTGATGATCAGTTCAGCTTCCTTACGCGCATTTATTTTGTAATCCTCTACCATCTGCTGTGCGGTCATGAGCGTTTCTCTGAGGGTGTTTTCCATATCACGGTATTCCTTTATCTGGTTTTCTGAACGATGAAGCTGTTCTTTCAAGAAAGCATTTTCCCTCAGGAGTTCCTCCATCTCTTCTCTGATCAACTCAAGAAAGGCATAAACATCTTCTACGTCAAAACCCCTGAACTTGATCGGGAACTGCTTTTGCTGAATATCCAATGGCGATATTCTCATGTCAAAAGCCTCCTTTTAATTTATATCCATACTCAATGATTGTCCTGATAATGAATGATCTTACAAATATAATCCCCAGGATAACAATCAGAGGTGAAAAATCTATTCCCCCAAAGACCCCCAGCCTTCTCCGGACAGGTCTTAAGACCGGCTCCGTTACTGAACGAAGAAACCTGACAATAGGGTTATAGGGATCGGGGCTGACCCAGCTTATCAGGGCAGCTATAATCAGCACCCAGATATATAGACGCAGAATTATATCCACAATTGTGCCCACAGCTATAAACAGATTCCCAAGCATTATCATGTCTATCCTCCTGAAACCTGATGAGCGATATCAGATGCCTTCTCACAGGCCTCTTCCACAGCCTCTATTACCAAGCCTTTGAACCCTTCTCTCTCCATTACATACAGTCCTTCGGCAGTAGTCCCGGCCGGCGATGTTACCATATCTCTTAACCGTGAGGTAGTAATCCCGCTATTCAGAAGGGCAAGCGTGCCTTCTGCAGTCTTTATTGCAAGCCTCGATGCATCGTCCCTCGCGATGCCCATCCGGACTGCACCGTCAACAAGCGCTTCAATAAAGAGGCTTATGAATGCAGGCCCGCTTCCACTGAGTGCGGTAACGGCATCAATATTTTTCTCATCCAGAACGAGCACATCTCCGACCTGCGAGAATATCTTACCGGTAACTGCGATATCTCTCTTTTTTGTGCCCGGGGACGAGGCAATAACGGTCATCCCCTCTCCGACAAATGCGGGCGCATTGGGCATCACCCTTACTATCCTGTCGGTTCCAAGGTTATACCTCAGAAACGCAAGTGTTATTCCGGCAGCAATGGATATAACAAGCTTATCCCGTGTCAAATTTTCCTTTATGTCTTTACATACATTTTTGATATCAGCCGGTTTCACTGCAAGAACAATGATTTCAGCAAGCTTCAGTACATCGAGGTTGCTTTTCACGGTTCGAACCCCGTAAGATTTTTTCAGGTACTTCAGCCTTTCTGCCGAGGGGTCATATACAATGATATTTCCGACACCACTATTTCTCAGACCCTTGATTATCGCCTCAGCCATCTTGCCGCCGCCGGCAAAACCTGTCTTCATATCAACCATACTCTTCATCAAAATACCCTCCTGCCAAATATAGCCGTACCTATCCTTACCAGTGTCGACCCTTCCTGGATGGCAACATCAAAGTCGTTGGACATCCCCATGGAAAGATCAATTATATCATGCCCCTTTCCCTTCAACTCGTCTCTCAGCTCTCTCAGCCTCCTGAAATACGGCCTGGCCTTCTCCTTGTCATCGTAAAAGGGCGGTATTGTCATCAGGCCTTCCACTTTAATGTTCTCCAGCGCTTCACCGGTCTCAACCAGTTCCGGGACCCGGGCCGGGGGGATACCATGTTTCGTTTCCTCTTCAGAAAGTTTTACCTGGATAAATACCCCTTGCAGTTTTCCAAGTTCACCCGCATATTGATCAATCTTCTCAAGAAGCTCCCTGGAATCCACACTCTCTATCACATCAAAAAGTTCCACTGCCTTCCTGGCCTTGTTTTTCTGTAAAGTTCCTATCAGGTGCCAGGTAATTTCCGGCCTGTCACCGAAATAACGTATCTTGGGCACAGCTTCCTGAAGCCTGTTTTCACCAAATGTCCTTAGTCCCGCATCAAGAGCCTCCCGAATCCGGTCGATACCCACTGTTTTCGTAACAGCGATAAGTTCCACTTCATCAGGGTTCCTGTCTGCCCTTATTGCCGCATGGCAGATACGCTTCAAGATGGCGCCGATATTATCAAATATCATTTATATTACCATATCTTGTACATATTCAGTGTATTGTTACAGATTTCCGCATATCTTAATATTATAGCCTAATCCACTGTCGGATATATACCTTAACTATAGATTCCGATAACAGAGATAAAAAACCGGTGTCCGGCAAAACGGGTTGGCAGGATTGGACCTGAAAGGTTTTAACACGGATAAACCGCAAACTATCACTGCGGGCGTCAGTTGATACGCTTATTGACGGGAAAAGAAACAGTAAAAGTAGTGCCCTCCCCCGGTGTGCTTGCTATTTTGATCTCTCCGCCATGACTCTTTACTGAACTGTAAACAATGGCCAGCCCCAGACCCGTACCTTTCCCGACATCCTTCGTAGTAAAAAAGGGCTCGAAAATCCTGTTTTTTATCTCATCCGTTATACCGGGACCGTTATCGGATATTTCGAGATATGCGTTTTCGTCATCAGAGTATGTCTTCAGCCCGATGATACCTTTCCCGCCCTTTTCGAGGATAGCCTGCTCGGCATTATTTAAAAGGTTCAGGATAATTTGCTGCACCTGCGTCCAATCGCATAAAATCAGGGGGATTTCAGAAAAGTCCCGGACAAGATCAATATTCTCGACATTCAATTCATATTCTTTCAGCTCCAGAATTTTTTCCGCAATCTCATTCAGGTTATTTTTAGAGATTTCAACAGGCTTCTTCCTGCTGAACTCCAACAGGTTTCTTATTATCCTGGATATCCTCATAGCGGCCAGATATATTTTTTCAATCTTATTTCTGACTTTTCCTTTAACCTCTCTGGAATCCCTTAGCATCTCCGCAAAACCGACGACCGACGACAGGGGGTTGTTTATCTCGTGTGCTATCCCTGCAACGAGTTCACCAAGAGCCACAAGTTTCTCAGACTGGACGGCCCTTTCTTCCAGATCTCTTTCCCTGGTAATATCCCTTCCTATCCACAAAACTCCTTTAATTACGCCATCTCCAGAGATAACAGGAAACGTCTTTACCTCCAGAGTCATACCATTATCCTTTATTATTTCAGAATAAACCATACCATCCCTCAGTGTACTTTTAAGAGAAAAACCATCACCATGCCGGTCTTTCCTGCAAACAATTTCTTCCATATTCCTGCCGGTAATATCTTCATCGGCTCCAAACATATTATTAAATGCCCTGTTAGCAACGGTAACAGAGCCGTCATTATCGCAGAGAGCCATCATTAAGTCGACAGCATCAAATGCGGTCTGCCACTGCCTGGCCCAGCTTACAAGTTTCTCCTCCTTTATCATAAGCTCTCTCTGCATCATCTCCATGGAATAGCCAACCTTCCTGAAATCTTTCACAAACATATCTATATTTACTTTTTCACCTCTCCTGAGAGCATCCGTTGCCTCAAGCATACTATCAATGTTGCTTTCAAACTTCCTCATAAAATACAGCGATATTAATATTAAGCCACCCAGACCAAAAAATATGCTGACAATAAAGGCTATAGATGTAATTTTAATATAAGTGTGAGCTCTCTTACTCCTCTCACGCACAAGCATCTGTCCGGCCAGGAGTGCATCGTGAGCATGAGAAGCCAGTCCGTCAATGAATTCACGTGATTTAACTGCATCACTGTTTACTTTCCTGATTGAGTTAACGAGTGACATCATATCCGCCACCGCCCTTTGTCCTGCAATGCTGTGATGGCAACCATTGCAATTGATAAGAAAAGTTTCAATCGTTCCTGCTGCAGCAATCCTTCCTGAAAGATTCAGGGGTTCGCCGGTACTCAGCTTCCGCAATCTCGCAGTGGCATCAGCAAGCGCAATACGCCTCTGAAGGCTTTCATTCGCATTAATAAGCAATGACATATCTTTCCATATACTGTAAAGGTAGAAACCGGTCAGACTCGCACCGATTAGTGACACGGCAACAAAAACCGCCATCATGCTGTAAAATGTCTTTTTCATGACAAAGATACCGGGGTTTCAGGAAGTCTCAATTCTGAAGCGCATCGTATTCTTATATCAATAGTCAACAATCAGCACCCGGCTGTTGATATTCTATATTAATTACTTGAAAAAATAAATCCCTTTAAATATAATAAGTTACTGTTTACATCAGGGGCGATTAGCTCAGTGGGAGAGCGCTGCCTTCACACGGCAGAGGTCGCTGGTTCGAAACCAGCATCGCCTACCATGTTTTCCTTTTTATTTTCAAAGCATTAATGGCAACTACCAAATTCAGCAGTTTTTCTTTGGTTCCTCGCTGGTTAGGGTGGGTCACGGGAATCTCCAGACCACGATGATATACACCCATGTGGCGAGGAAAAATGTCATGGGCGTGCGGAGTCCGCTGGATATGTAGTATTAATAAATCTTGCGACTGTTGAACGCCACTTTCTGCGGTGGCTTCAGCCAGCAGCAGAAAGGATTTATTAGCCAATAATCTAAATCTGAATAATTCCGATTATCTTCTCAATAACCTCTTTCAGTTTCTCTCTTTTAAGGCTGCCAACTTTATAAAGAACAATATGTCCATCTGCTGTAAATATACGATTGGGTCTTATGTTACTTTGTTGTTTCAGGCGGCCTTTAGCAAAATCTTCCTCAGTCAGTAAAATTGCATAGTCATCCTTTATTGCCTGGCTGGTTATTTGACAAAGGATTATATCATCACCTTCCAAGGTTGAAATTACAAGTGCCGGACGTTTTTTGGAGTGGCTTAAATCAGAGAAAGGAAAAGGAACAACAACTACATCGCCTTTTACAAATCCTGCCATGCCTTATCTTCTTCGGGTCTCATCCAATCTTTTCGGAGAGAGGATTCACTGGCAATAGCTGTATCTATTCTTTCACGAGTACTTTTTGTTTTTAAAAAGTGTACAAAATCCAGTACTTCATCAAGCAAGTGTTCAGGAACCTGCTCAAGTTCATTTATTAATAGTTCTTTTTTGCTCATCATTATCCTCCTGTATAATTATTATACACGATATGCAGAATCTATTTATATGTTAATTTTCAGGGGGGATTTTTTTATACATTTTGCCGGGAAGGCCCGTTTCCTTTAGTGTCACGTCCACCCATGGAGCATAATCAAAATTTCTCAGACCGTTGAATGGTTCTCCCTACAGTGAAACATTGGACGGGCATGTCCTTTCCAACAATCTACTGGTGGCCTCATACACCTCCTCAACACTGATGGATGACAGGCATTCAACACCTCGTTTACACCTGGGTGTATAGCCAAATCGAGTACAGGGGCTGCAGGCAAGATGTTTATTTATAACGACATGTTTTTCACCACGGGGTGCCCACTTTTTTTCAATACCGGATCCGAACAGTGAAACAGTGGGGGTACCAACTGCACAGGCAATATGCATGAGGCCGGAATCAGCCGTTATCAATAACCTGACCTTCTTCAGGATATATGCAACCTCATCAAGGGCCGTTCTGCCGGTCAGGTCAACGGCATCCGGCTCTCTTATTCTGATATTTCCTGCATCGTCTTTGTCCCCGGCAGATCCAAGAACAATGCATTCATACCCTTGTTTATGCAGTCTTCCTGCAACGAGTCCATAATTATTGCCCCCCCATTTACGTTCATTCACTGAAGCCCCCGGGAAAATCGCTATGACATCTTCTTTATTGCTCAAAAGGGAAAACACCCTGTCTTCCGAATCCTTTTTGTCAAACTCAAGAAAAGGCTTATCAGGATTAGCAGAAGAGCCTTTTTTTCTGATAAACCGGCTCATAAAATGAAATACAACTTGTCTCTTATTGACAATTGCTTAATTTTAAAAAGGAAAACAAAATCCAGTTTCAATGACCAACGCAGCCTCTTTATTAACTTCATCCTATGCCAATTATCCTAATAGAGAATATCTTATAAATCCGACAGGCACAAGCCATAACAATACAGTTCAAATGAGCATCTTATCCTTTGTCATTGCATCTGCCGCATCCCGCACTCCCTTCTTATGAAGGCATAAAAAAAGATAGACACAACGATTCTCTAAAGAACTAAATCAGATTCCATGGCACTGCAAAAATATTCCCGGTAAGTTGTTTTATCTCTTTTCCTGAATATATAATCAACCCTCCTGTAAATCTATTTGATATCTCCTTTAAAAACAGCATATTATTAATATCTTTTATTGATATATTATCCGACAGTTTAACCTCTATTGCTGCAACCTTATTCCCTTTCGCAAAAACAAAATCAACCGCTTTTTCCTTCCCCCCCTGCGTCCTGAAATAAAAAACCTCCCCTCCTGCAATGGACCCCCTGACAATAAGATTAAGCAGCACATAAGACTCAAGCAATGCTCCCATAAAAGTCTCCGGCACTGACTCTACAGAGGAAAAGCCTGCAAGGGAGGCTGCCAGACCACTGTCTATAAAAAATGCCTTGGGAGACTTTATAAGTCTTTTGGAAATATTTCCGGCATATGGTTTCAGTTTCAAAAAAAGATTGGTTGCCTCAAGTATGTTGATGTATCTTCCGGTTGTTGCCTGGGAAAGACCGGCATCCCTTGAAATCTCACTTTGTTTGAGAATATTTGAAGTTCTCAATGCAAGCAGTCCCATCATCCTTCTAAAGTCTGGCAGATGCGATATCTCAGACACATCTCTCAGGTCTCTCTCAAGGTACGTTTTTACATAACCCTGCCACCACATAGCAATATGGCTTTCTTTTTTCAGAAAGACAACAGGGGGTAAAAATCCCCTGAAAAGGCTGCGCTTAATGTCTCTATTGACACCTGAACCACCCGCTTCCAACAGGGGTGTTGAGATATCCCCGGTATTCAGAAATGAAGAAAACCATCCATTATCTTCTCTCCCCTCCAGCTCTCCATAAACAAACGGCATCAGGTTAAAATATATCGCCCTGCCCGCAAGACTTTCAGAGACCTTTTTTATTAATAAGAGATTGGCGGAACCGGACAAAACTATTCTTCTTGACCTGTCTCTATCAACCGCCCTTTTAACTGAATGGATAAAATCAGGGGATTTCTGCACCTCATCAATAACCATATGGCTGGAAATGCCAAGAAGCTCTTCAGGATTTTTCTCTGCAAGCAAAAGGGTATCAAGATCATCAAAACTTGTATAATGCCAGTCCTTAAAAGGGTCTTCATTTCTTAACAAGGTGCTTTTCCCTGTCTGCCTTGCTCCTGAAAGCACTACCACGGGTGAAAACTCAACCGCATCTCTCAATCTTTCGGCAAGCCACCTTTGTTTATAAATGCCATCCTGTCTCATGATATAAATTATATCATATCCTGATACAAAATATATCAAGCATCAGCAGTTCTCAACAGGATGCCATGATTGCCGCAGCATTTTTAATACCTTATAAATCCGACAAACAGCAGCCACAGAGCCACCGTCAAACCCAGCCATTTGTCCTTTGTCATTGCCTCGGTCGGGTCACCCAAGCCTTTTTGAGAAAGCATTATATACCTTAAAAGTCCAAATGTCACTATGGGAATCGTGTAAATAAGGCTCTGAAACTGATCGACTGTATAGAGAGAATAAGCTATCAGAGATGAAGCGGAGGATATTAATTAGTGTCTGTGTTTAAAGTAAGTCTCTCTATCTGTCATTCCGGTAGTCCTTAAGCCGGAATCTATTCTTTTCACTAACTTCCGGATACCCGACTACAGACTTCGGGTATGACAAAGAGATAAAACGGTAGTTTATACACAGGCACTAATTATAGAGACCAGGGCCACAGGTATATATTGTATATTATGATGGACATTGAAGATTTGAGTAGCACAGCAACGCCACCGTGAAGCAAAAGAGAGATGAACTGAGCAGTTACATTTCATTGATCAATGCTTTCCGAATTTCCTCGGCATTACTGATGAATTTTTCCGCCCTGTTTATCGAATCTCCCGCCTTTTCACTGTCTATTTCCTCAAAATCACCGTAATCAAGGTCTGTTCTCCTTGCAAGAAGTGTCTTAAAATCTTCTATCAGTTCCCTGGATAAGAGCCCGGTCTTAACAAAATGCAATGAAAGCATGGTCTTGCATCCGCTATGAGTTTCAGGGTCAATTCCTTTAAGAATCAGCAATGCCCTTGATGCGGCGAGCACAGCATAATAACCCCTGTTTACGGCGGTAGCATACCTGCCGCCGTTTAAGTTAAAGAGTGCATCGTCATAAAGGCTTCTTGCCTTCCGGATTCTGTATTCTGAAAGTGCCTTTTTTTCATCACCGGTAAGCGTCATAAAATTTCATGCCCTCCTTCTTAATATTTCTATAAAATCCGGTTTTAAAAGACTTCTCTTTCTCAAAACTCGCCAGGGATTTGATAACAGGGGCAAATGGTATTCCTGTAATTTCTTCTTCACCGGAAATGACCTTCATAACTGCAATCTCATCTTCAAGAGTCAGGTCATTTATCACAACGAGCAAATCAAAGTCTGATTTGCCGTCAAAATCTCCCCTTACCCTTGAACCAAATGCAATAACCATTGCAAGCCTGTCCGGGAAGAGCCTTCTCAGGGCTTCAGTAATTTTGTTCAAGGATTCTTTTTCCCCAATGAACATATATTTATTAATCCACATCCTTTAAAACATAGTCAAGATTACTTGACGTTTTTTGGAGTGGCTTAAATCAGAGAAAGGAAAAGGAACAACAACTGCATCGCCTCTTACAAATCCTGCCGTGCCTTATCTTCTTCGGGTCTCATCCAATCTTCCCGGAGAGAGGATTCACCGGCAATAGCTGTATCTATTCTTTCACAAGTACTTTTTGTTTTTAATAAAGTGAAACTTTGGACGCGCATGTCCTTTCCTAACAATTTTAAGGTTCTTTCTCATTTCAAATGGGTAAACTGTCACCCTGAGAGTAAATTACTGTCACCCTGAGCCCTTCGGCTACTGTTATTCCAGGCCTGTCGCTTTTTTTGTCACCCTGTGAGTAAAAACTGTCACCCTGAGC
>BDTO01000070.1:0-32500 GCA_002897855.1 bacterium BMS3Bbin05 | reverse complement strand
TGCAAGAAAATCAATAGTTGTTACGCACATCACCCCGCTCGCAAATGTATATTTCCTGTGATTCAGTTCTTCAGCAGGATTTAGGTAGAAACCTTCCACTCGATCCCTAAATGCAGCTATCAAACAATCCTTATTATCCCACTGCAGGGCTGAAAATGTATATTTAGGAGAAAAATAAAGGATATCTCCTATTCTCATACATTCTCCACTTCATCGCCTATATATTTACAGGGATTACCCTTGAGATTGATACTTTTTTAGTTTACAGTCTATTTTTACATCAATCTCTGAAAAGTGTTTTATCCAATATTTAGCGCAAGAGCTCTTATTAAGCAAACTATCAATTAAAAGATTCAGGACATCTTCTTTATCTTTAATCCCTTCAATATATCGCTTTATGGCTCTTTCTGTAATGTCAGGCCTTTTTTCTTCGATTGCTTTACGCACACTTACAACCAAATAATCAATAGCTCTTAAACCTTCCCCCATTGTTTCTATATCTGTTGTCGCTTCTAAATCAACATATCGAAACTTTTCAAATTCATTAATTTTTTTAATGGGCTCTTTCAAATTCTCAGGCAACAAAGTTTTTCCCTTTGATTTAATGTCTTTAAGAATTTTCATCAGTTCATGACCATGTTTTTCAATATTTACTTGTGGACGCAAAACTTTCCTTAATGTCTTAAGATATTTTTCTGCCGCTTGATGTAAGAGATAACCACCGGATGTTCGAAAGAAAAATTCATCACTTATTAATAGATATCTTCCAGAACAGTATGTTAAATCTGCATCTATAAGCCATTTGAGTATTTCATCATGTTTTTTAAACAAATGAACAATTTTGGTCAACCGCATTTATAACACCTTCTACATCTATGTGCATTCAAAAAATATTGTAATACGCTGCTGTCCGCTCAGCATCTAAGATAGCTTATCAGTTTTTACGATCACTTTTTTATCTGGTATTTTTTCTTAATCGCATCACGAAGCGTTTCGGCATTAAAAACAACAGGTACATTCTCAGGCTTTTCCTCAAATGTTACAATAATGAAAGTGACACGTGGCTTTCTTATAAAAATTGGAAATCCTCCATATGGATATGAGGTAAAACTCCCATAAGTTGTACCACCGTAAGTATGCATGGTTCCGTAGGTTGAATAAAATGTTAGAGTTGTAAAGGTAAGGTTTTCTATATCCCGCTGATTACCAACAATAACAAAATACTTATACCCATTCTCTAATGTAATCTCCGCGCATCGAAGCAAGCAAAGATCAGTAGCCCGTTCAACTCTTGTATATCCGTTACCCCTGAAGTCAACTTTAAAAATATTCTCCTGCAATTTTATGTCAGAGTAGCCACCACTAAAACCGGTTTTTTGATAAGGCGTAGCACAACTGATTAAAAGTAAAACAGGGAGGAGCAAGATGAAAATATTCACTTTCATGTATTTTCTCCTCTTGATGGATGAGCTGTATTTTATTAAATTATTCCATATTTGTAGTAAAAGTTCAATATTTATCTTCATTGTGATTAATCACAATTATTTTATATTCTGCATTTTTTAATATTTCTCAAAGGCAAAACCAACCTTCCCAAAGTTTTATTGAGGTAGAGGGCAGTACCTTTTCTCTTCCTTTTTCATGTTGGCAGAACATCGTGAAGAAGACCGTCTCCGAAAGGGGATATTCTGCATAAGGGTTATGGAAAACCGCCGACCTTTCAATGCTGACACGAAATCGTGCACAAATAATTTTCTTTTCAATATACACAATTGCAGAAAGACTTTCAGGGAGTTTTGAAAAACCATTATCAGCTTCAAATAATTTTTGTTGAAAAATTTGAGAAAAGTTGGTTGCAAGACCGCTCCATGTCGTATAATCGAACAACACCAGGATACTGGCCCCTCCTTTCTTTAAGCCATAGTCAATTTGTTCTTTTTTATCTTCAGCAATCTTTCTCAAAGCTCTATAAATTGTAGCTTCATGATCTAACTCCACACTATTCTCACACTCTAAGGCTGTTCTATCACTTTTAGAAATGTTTAAAGTTGTAACTTCACAAAAAAACTCCGAAGGCCCTGTGATATGAAAGTCAGGTCTTCTTTCTGAACCGACTTTGATTGGCTGGGCTTTCCATCCAAATTTTTTCATCAACTCCCACCAAAATAACTCGTTCACTCCACCGAGATGAGATGCTGTATCAAGATTTTCCAACTGGTTTTTTAAATGCTCTGAGATATTAGGATATTCTTCGTACCAGGTTTGTATGGTTTTAAGATACACTTCTCCACTTCCCGGAATAAATTCCATAACATCATATGCCCAAGAATCACTTGTAACTGTTTCTCTTGCAGTAGTAAGCCAGCTTGAATTATATAACTCATTCATAAATTGTAAAACTCAACCTCTCGCCAATTGAGGATCAAGGTCTTTCAATATTTTATATTCCTATAACGCCGCATAAATATCATTTAATTTTACACAAATCGCACCAAGCACAAAGTGGGCGTATGCTTCATCTGGGTTCAAACCGGTAACTTGTATAAGGACCTCTTTTGCACCTTTAATCATGCCTAATTAACCATAACTATTAGCAAAAGCTATATAAAATGTAATCTGATTTTTTAATGATAGCCTGTTTGTATACCCCAATAGATTACTTATACATTTCCAATGTGTCTACAGGCTTAATCCTGACCGCCTTATCAAGCGCTTCTAAAGCTTCTTGATACATGCCCATTAAATTGTATGCAGCAGCAAGCGCACCATATGCATCTCCAAAATCGGGATTCTTTTCTAATGCTTTTTTTCTAATGCTTTATTAAAGGCTTCAATTGCTTCAATGCGCTTTCCCAATGCTAATTATACACCAAGATTCTCGCTATGTAAGACTTTATAACCAGAGAGACAATAGATATTGGAATTTCAAGCCAGCAGCACCGAAACCAGCCCCACCAGATAAATCCCATCGAAGACTCCTGCACCGCCTATGCTCAGGAAATTAGCCTCAAGTTTTCTCATCTGCGGCAGTCTTACAAGATCAGCGCCTATGAGTACCCCCATAACGCCTGAAATATATGCCACCTGAGGGGCATGTTCCCTTGCAATGATTATTGCAGTAATGGCAGCAACAATTGGGGGTACAAATGCCGGCATGACAATCCCCACGCCTTTCACCGGCTTGCTCAGAATAAATGAAACCGCTGATGTAACCACTGTTGCCAGAAAGGTTTCCTTAAAAGGTGTCATGGTCAAAAGATAAAGGCTCAAAACACCCGGCAGGATAGCCCCGCCGAGATTAACTGCCAGTATCCTCTCTCTGAATGCAGGGACCCTGATACCAAAAAGCTTTCGAAATAAAACCGTAAAATCGTCCTGGACAAACCTATAAGAAACAGTCTCTCTGTGCACCGGGATATTGATACCTCCGCCCAAAAGACAAAAGAGAAAAAAGGCATATCCAAGGATCGGATTCAACCCCAATTTTGCAAATACTACCGCCGGGGCAAGGACAAACAAAATTGGTACCAGTACAAGAAATAAAAGGAATAACGCCAATGATACCGGCAGAAAATACATTAAAAATCCCCCCCCGGTTGAACAGTTGACTTGGCCCTTGCGATGAAAAGCTTCATTTTATCGCAATCCTTTATCCCTTTTTTCTTCTCAACGCCGCTGCTCACGTCAACACCATATGGACGCACCCGCCTGACTGCCTTCTCTACATTATCAGGCGTAAGTCCCCCGGCAAGAATAACCCTTCCACCCTGTTTTGCCTCAACAGCAATATCCCAGTTGAAGGACTGTCCTGTACCTCCGGGGATACCGGGGTCGTATGCATCAAGCAGATATGCCGCAACCTGATATTTTTTCAACCTCTCAAGGTCCCGGGAATCTCTAACCCTGAAGGCCTTTATGACCCTCGGCCACATATCGCACATCTCCTGAGGTTCGTCACCATGGAGCTGGACCATGTCAAGGCCGGCAGTTTTAACAACTTCATTAATTCTTGACGGATGATCATTAACAAACACCCCCACGGTTGTTACAAACGGAGGCAGTTTTTTTACAATCTCGCCGGCTGCCTCGGGACTCATAAATCTCGGGCTTTTTTCATAAAATACAAATCCCAATGCGTCTGCACCGTACTCAATGGCAGACAGTGCGTCCTCCAGCCGGGTTAACCCGCATATTTTCACTTTGACCATTCTATTCAATTCCCCATACCATATTATAGAATATCACTAATGATCCAACATTCTGAATCAGAGGATCTTTCCTCGTCTTGCAAAGAACTCGCTCAGGGCAAGCCTTACCACACCGCCGTTTGACCACTTCTGCCCCGTTTCTTTTGTTACCTCTTTCTTTAGCTCCTCAATTGCTTCCAGTACTTCTTCTTCAAGATAAATGGTGGTCTTGACAAGTTTTTCGCCATCCATATAAACCTCCTACTTTATTATCCTGGAAAAAATTCTGCCCATAAGGGGTTGCGTCGTTTTCATGGCGCCAAAAGGGCATATCTCGACACAGCAGTAACATCTTATACATCTATCATAATCAAACCTGAGAGAATTATCGAGTGTACTTATTGCAGCGGCAGGACAGTGATTTATGCATTCAAGGCACATTTCACACAGGTCTTCTTCATGCTCCGGTCTTTGCGTAAGGTTTTTTCTCATGAACCGGTGAAGAAAAGCGGGGCCGAAGAGCAGGTCTGCCGTCTTCGGGAGCAAAAAGCCGGTGACTTTACGAATCTCTCCATTAATGTCCATATCCCTGACAAGACCCATATTGCCGGCTGCCCTGTTTACCGGTACGGACATAGGATCAATATTGAGCATCTGTGCAACAACATAGTCGAGAGCAATCGCATCCTCACTGGCAAGAATTACTCCAAGATGTTTCGGGATGCCGCGTTTGCCGGGTCCCTGGCCTTCCATTCCCAGGATACCGTCAAGGATGGTTATGGAGGGCTTTAAAGAAAGGTAAATCTCTATGAGCAGCCTGGCAAACATATCAGTATCAACACCCGTACGTAAATGCCATTGCGGCTTCCGCATACCGACAACACAGCCGAACAGATTTTTTACCCCGAGTGTGAGCAGCATCTGGGAATGTGTCTTGAGTTTGGGCAGATTGATAATCAGTCCGGCATCGAGTGCATCCGATGCCAGTTCTATCCTGTGAAAGGGGGCATTGACTTCAACCTGTCGGCTCTTCTTGAATTCAGTGAACTTTACCGGTATACCTTTCAGTTCATCAACGATCCCGCACTCCTTAATAATTTTCTTGAACGAGCCAACTGCGGGGCTGTCGGATATTGTAATCCCGGCATTTTTTTCTGCAAGATATTCGCACACGAACCGGATTATTCGCGGATGTGTCGTGACGGCCTTTTCAGGAGATGCAGCCGAAAGCAGGTTAGGTTTAACCAATACACTGAGACCGTCAAGATACATATTTCCAATAGTCCTGTCAAGCACATCATAAACAATTATTTTGAGATTCCCGTGATAATCCTCCGCATTTTTTACAATCACCTCCGACATCGTTAAATATAACATAATATTCACCAGGGCACAGAAATATGACACCAGCCATAAAATATATCTTGACAAGAGTTATGTCAAGTATTATAATATGAACGTATTAAAGGTATATATATGAGTACTATGGCAAAAGATTATTACGAGATACTTGGCGTAAGTAAAAATGCCTCTCAGGATGAAATCAAGAAGGTATACAGGAAACTTGCGAGGAAATACCATCCCGACCTCAATCCCGGAGACAAGAAGGCTGAAAAGAAGTTTAAGAGTCTAAGCGAGGCTTATGCTGTACTGGGAGATCCCAGGAAGAGAAAGGAATATGATGAACTGGGAAAGACACCTTTTGAAGCCGGCGGATTTGAAGGCTTCCAGGGTTTTGGGAGAGGAGGATTTGAAGCAGGTGGCTATACGGATATCTTCTCCGATATCTTTGGCAACGGCGCTGACCTTGGCGGCCGCCATATGAGTATGCGCGGTGCAGATGTTGTTTCCGATATGACGCTGACAATGGAAGATGCATTTAATGGTGTAACACGTTCAGTGACAATGAACAGGGAGGTAAGCTGCCCATCCTGCAACGGGACAGGGGCTGAATCCATTCAAAAGTGCCGCAGGTGTAATGGGACAGGAAAGGTAAAAACATCAAAGGGTTTTTTCAATTTGTCCCAGCAATGCCCGTCCTGTGGAGGCTCAGGTCAGAGCGTCTCAAAGGTATGCACCGGATGCGGCGGCAGAGGAACGGTTTTCAAGCGGGAGACAATAAAGGTAAAGATTCCCGTTGGTGTCGACACGGGTTCCAGGGTCAGAGTAAAGGGGAAGGGCGCACCGGGTCAGAATGGAGGACCGCCTGGAGACCTGTTCTTCAGGATCAAGGTGCTCCCACACAAATTATTCAGGCGCGATGGAAATAATATACTGGTAAAGGTACCCATTACGTTACCCGAAGCCGCTCTCGGTTCGAAGATCAAGGTACCCACTATTGAGGGTGAATCATACATGACCATTCCGCCCGGTACATCAGGGGGGAAAAAATTCAGGTTGAAGGGAAAGGGTATGCCTTCACCAAAGACCGGGAAAAGGGGCGACCACTATGTTGAGGTCTATATAGTAATACCGCAGAAGCTTAATGATGAAGCAAAGAAGCTTATAGAGAAACTTGGGAAATTATATACCGTGAACCCTCGCAAGGGGATGGTGAGATAATGAACAATCGAGACCGGAGCGAGCCATTATATATGATAAGCGTTGTTTCAAGAATGCTGGGAGTTCATCCGCAGACTCTCAGACTTTATGAAAGAGAAGGGCTTATATGTCCGAAGCGAAACAACCGGCAGAGGCTTTACTCTGAAGAGGACATAGAAAGGATCAATTTTATTCTTCAGCTGACGAGAGAGTTGGGAGTAAACAAGGCCGGTGTCGATATAATACTCAGAATGCGTGAAAAACTTGAACTCATGCACAGGGAAATGGATGACATGATGACCAGGCTTGAAGATGATGTAAGGGCGGAGTTTGAGAGAAAGCTGAGGAAACTCTTCAGCAGTTAATATTTTAAGGTTTTATCAGGAGGAAAGATATGAGACTGGATAAATTAACGATAAAAAGCCAGGAGGCCCTCCAGGAAGCACAGGCCGTAGCTGAGAGAAGAGGGAATCAGGAAATACAGCCTGAACACCTTCTTTTCAGCCTGTTCTCGGATACAGAATCCGTGGCATATCAGATTACACAGTCGATTGGCGCTGCTCCTGAGCTTGTTAAGCGTGATATTGATAAAGAGATTGAAAAGTTCCCGAAGGTTTCGGGCTCTACTCCGCTTGGACAGATATATGTATCACCACGTCTGAAAACGGTCTTCGAGAAGGCACAAAAGGAGGCTGAACATCTCAAGGATGAATACATATCCGTCGAACATATCATGCTCGGGATAATCTCGTCGGGCGGACCGGCTTCAGAGATATTGAAGAGATACAATGTGAACAGGGATAACTTTCTTAAGGCCATGAAGGATATAAGGGGTGGACAGAGTGTGACGGACGCCAATCCCGAAGAGAAGTACCAGGCCCTGAAGAAATATGCGCGTGACCTTACAGAACTTGCAAAAAAACACAAGCTCGACCCTGTGATAGGGAGAGATGAGGAAATCAGACGCATTATGCAGGTACTCTCGAGGAGAACGAAGAACAATCCCGTGCTTATAGGTGATCCCGGTGTAGGGAAAACCGCCATTGCCGAGGGCCTGGCCCAGAGGATCGTTGAAGGTGATGTGCCGGAGACATTAAAAGACAAGAAGGTGGTTGCCCTCGATATGGGATCGCTTATAGCCGGTTCAAAGTTCAGGGGCGAATTCGAGGAAAGGCTTAAAGCCGTGCTGAAAGAAATCGAACAGGCCGGGGGAAGGATAATCCTCTTTATTGATGAAATGCATACTCTTGTCGGCGCAGGTGCTGCCGAAGGTGCTATTGATGCATCGAATATGCTGAAACCGGCGCTTGCAAGGGGTGATCTCAGGTGTGTGGGCGCTACTACCCTTAATGAATACAGAAAATATATCGAAAAGGACGCTGCCCTGGAAAGACGGTTCCAGCCGGTTTATGTACAGGAACCTTCTGTGGAGGACACAATCTCCATACTCAGGGGGCTGAAAGAGAGGTATGAGGTTCATCACGGGGTAAAGATAAAGGATTCTGCGCTCATTGCCGCTGCAATACTTTCGCACCGGTATCTGACGGAAAGGCAGTTGCCCGACAAGGCTATAGACCTTATTGATGAGGCGGCATCGAAGCTGAGGATGGAGATCGACAGCATGCCGATCGAGCTCGATGAGATAGAAAGACGCATCAGGCAACTTGAAATAGAGAAGCAGGCCGTAACTAAAGACAATTCAGCGGACGCAAGGGAAAAGCTCGAAGAGATAAACAGGGAAATTGCCGATCTTGGTGAACAAAGGGCTGAGTTGAGAGCGCACTGGTTGAGCGAAAAGGAGGCCATACAGAAGATCAGGGATATCAAGGAGCAGATAGAACAGACAAAGATAGAGGCGCAGAAGGCAGAAAGAGAAGGAGATCTGACAAAAGCGGCCGAGTTCAAATACGGCAAACTTCTCCAGTTGCAGAAAGAGCTTGAAGAAGAAAACAGAAGGCTTTCGGAAAAACAGTCAAAGAAAAAGATGCTGAAGGAAGAAGTCGATGAGGAAGATATAGCAGGTGTCATCTCCAAATGGACCGGGATACCCGTAAGCAGGATGCTTGAGGGTGAAAAGGAGAAGCTGTTGAAAATGGAGGAAAGGCTTAAACTGAGGGTAATAGGACAGGATGAGGCCTTGGAAGCGGTTTCCAATGCCGTAAGGAGGGCACGGGCGGGCATACAGGACCCCAACAGACCCATAGGCTCTTTCATATTTCTCGGTCCGACGGGTGTTGGAAAGACGGAACTTGCCAGGGCGCTTGCGGAATTTCTTTTTGATGATGAAAGTGCGATGCAGAGGATCGACATGTCTGAATACCAGGAAAGCCATACGGTTTCAAGGCTTATTGGCGCTCCACCCGGATATGTGGGTTATGACGAGGGAGGCCAGCTTACAGAGGCCGTAAGGAGACGGCCCTATTCCGTAATCCTTTTTGACGAGGTGGAAAAGGCGCATCCTGAGGTCTTTAATGTCCTGCTCCAGTTGTTGGATGACGGCAGGCTAACGGACGGTCATGGAAGAACCGTGGATTTCAGAAATAGTGTGGTCATAATGACTTCGAATATAGGAAGTATGCATATTCAGCAGCTTCTGGAGGAATCCGGAAAGAAATCCCCGGCACACTGGGACAGCAACAACATGGAACTGAAGCAGAAGGTGATGGATGATCTCAGGGGCTTTTTCAAGCCTGAATTCCTTAACAGGGTGGATGAGATAATCATATTTAATCCTCTCACCAAAAAACTGCTGACGAAGATAGTTGATATACAGATAAACAGGATGAAGAAGTATTTCAAGGATAAGAGGATCGATATCACATTAACCGGCAGCGCAAAGGAGCATCTTGCTGATATCGGATTCGATCCCGTGTATGGAGCTCGTCCGCTGAAGAGGGCGATACAGAGGGAGGTACTGAACAGACTTGCAAAAGAATTACTGAGCGGCACGTTTCGGGAAGGTGATACCATTGAGGTTGACTATCAAAACGGGAAACTCTTATTCAGCAAGGCTGTACAGGCTGAGATAACTGCCTGAAGAACAAGGGTCCTTGGCCCTGGAAAACATAAAAAAACAGGAGGTCTGAAATGGCTATTGTAAAATGGACTCCGATGAGGGAACTCGAGAACATCAGGAGGGATATGGAAAGGCTCGTTGATGAATTCATCGAACCATTCCCGAGAAGACACCTTATAAGGTGGCCCCGGTTAACGGAGAGCGGAACACTTGTGCCAAACGTTGAATTGATCAACAGGAAAGGTGAATTCCTTGTAAGGGCTGAACTGCCGGGGATCGATAAGAAGGACATTGACCTGAGCATTACAGAAGATACCCTTACTATAAAGGGTGAACTGAAAAAGAGAGAGGAAGTAAATGAAGAAGATTACCTTCTGTCGGAAATATCTTACGGCAGGTTTGCAAGGACAATCACACTGCCTTCAGAGGTTGAGAGCGAAAAGGCCAACGCCACTGTCAATAACGGCATGTTAGAGATAGTTCTGCCGAAGAAAAAGGAGGCGAAACCAAAGGAAATCAAGGTCGAAGTTTCATAACCAGGAGCGGAGGGAGCTCAGCTTCCTCCGCTTATCCTCTCTTTTATTTCTTCAATGGCTTCTTTAGCGATGACCCTCACGTGAACGTTATTATCGTGAAGAAGTGGTTCCATACTCCCGGAGATATCACTGTCGGAGATTATGCCCAGTATATTTGCCACATCACCCCTTATGTTCGGATTGCCGTGAAGAAGCAGGGGCATTAACAAGGGAACGGCTTTTTGTACATTGTTTCTGTCTTCTTCATTAAGGGTTTCGATAAGCGCAGTGGTTCCAATCCGGACTACCAGGCGTTCATCGGCAATGAGATGCGGGAGCATCGAGTAAAGAGCGGGGTCATGTTTGAACATGTCTATGATGTTCTCGAGAAACCCGTTCTGCATATGGCCGGCGACCATCTGTATAAATTCCGAATCGTTGCTATTTGCCACTGGCTTTATTTTCCTATCAGTTTCCGTACCGACGGAAAGAGGGATATGTCCGTATGCGGAAGGAACATTGCGGACATGTACTCATCCATAAAATTGCCGGATACAGACAGCTCAACATATGTCATCTTTGAGGCGATGGTTTCAGCCTCATTCCTCATATCTTCCGACATGAGGGAAAGATAGGCTCCGGCAATGGACGTGTTCCCGAGAAATATATATTTTTCTTCCGGGAGATCAGGCAACATACCAATGATAATGCCCTTTTTTATATCCAGATAGTTTCCGAAGCCGCCGGCTATATAGACCTTCTCAATAACATCGGGTGTCAGTCCAACCTGCTTTATAAGCAGGGAGATACCTGCATAAATTGCGGCTTTTGCCCTGAGGATATTCTCGATATCGACCTCGGTCAATACAATATCACCCCCCCTGTCCCTGTGAAAAACAAATTCATAACCTTCAGGGCCTTCCTGAACCCGGTCCGTATTCAGGTTTTTTGCAAGTTTTCCTTTCTGGTCGATAATGCCAGTGAGGTACATTCCTGCGACGGCATCTATCATGCCTGATCCGCATATCCCCAGGGGTTTTGCATTATTTACAACGCCTATCGAAGGTTCAAAGGAGTTCCTATCGAAGTTTATCGATTCAATAGCTCCTTTTGTAGCCCTCATACCGCAGCGGATACCGCTTCCCTCGAAACATGGCCCCGCCGAGCAGGCGGCGGTCATCAACCACTCGTTGTTCCCGATAACTATCTCACCATTTGTACCTATATCCATGAATAGTGATATTTCCGGATTTCTGTGCATCTGTGAAGCAAGTACACCCGCAACGACATCACCCCCGACGTAACTTGCTATGCATGGAACTGTATATACCGGGGCAACGGGGTTTATGTCCAGGCGCGCATCCCCTGCATCCCATAGAGGGAACCTGTTTACTGTCGGTATATAAGGCTCTTCACGAATGTATTCAGGATTGAGACCCCAGAACATGTGACTCATAGTCGTATTCCCGGCGATGGTGGCGCATTCGACATCGGATATGTCAATGGAATGCCTGTCACACATAATGGAAGAAAGATTATTTATGTCTGCTGTTACTGCATCTTTCAGGTCATTCAGCCCTCCGCCTTCTGTTGCAAAGACTATCCTTGTAATCACGTCATCACCATATCTCATCTGGGAATTATATGTTGACCCGACATCGATTATTCTTCCATCAGACAGGTCAACGAGGTCCGCAACGATGGTTGTTGTACCTATATCAACGGCAAGGCCATATCTCGACCTTTCACTGCCCGGCGGTTCGGCAAACAGTGCTCTCTTTTCAACGGGCTCATAACATAAATTTATTGTCCATTGATTTTTTCTGAGAGAATCCGAAAGGCCGGTTGTAAAATTCTTACTGAAGTAAAGAGTAAGGCCTGCTTCATTAAGAGCCTGTTTTAACCTTTCAAGATCAGATACATTATCATCAATTGTTGGTAGAGCCAGTTTGATCTTTTCCCTTCTGATGAGGGAAGAAGGCCTGGCCCCCATTTTGTCAAATAATTCCAAAAATTCTCTTGAGTGACCTATGGCAATCTTGTCTCCGACAATTAATCTGGATACCTGAGGAACTTCAATAAATATATCCGATTCAGGAAATGTCTGACAGGCAAGAACAAGACCCGATTTGATATCCGTTTCAGACAGTTTACCGTGCGATCTTACGTTAAATTCCCCTTCAATGACCCTGACAATACACTTGCCGCAGATTCCCTTCCCGCCACAAGGGGCCACAATATACTCCTCATGCCTCCTGAGTGCGTTATACAGACTTTCATCTTTATCAAGCTGAAATTCCTCACCGGAAGAGAGTATTAATTTCATCGGCCCTCGCAAGAATATTATTTATCAATGATGGAACCCCACCCCGGCTATCCGTCGGGATGGTACCAATCCCGATTTTGTCGTGACCGACTGCATTCATCCATCGCAAATGCCGTGGGCTTCTGCCTGCCGGGATAAATCTATTTATTCTATTAGAAATCAGGAAATAAACTCAATTATTATGATGAATAAAAGCAAAATGAAATAAACAGCATATACAGTATCGATCAACTATCACAAAAAATTACACTAATCTATATTTGATAATGAATTGATCTTCCCAGCGGCCTGTCTGCGTGCGGCACGCACAGGCAGGCTCTGCCACCGGTAATCTAATGCAGGGTAAATTTTGACGAAGATTAAATCTGAATTCAATAAGCGGTAAAACTGTACATTTTAAAAAAGAGGGGATAACAATGTTATCCCCTCTTAGAGATCATATTAACCAAAGTCCGCGGATAAAAAAGATGATTTACTTTATGGCGTCCTTCAGTCCCTTGCCGGCAGTAAATTTGGGTACCTTGGCGGCCGGGATCCTGATAGTCTCGCCGGTCTGCGGGTTACGCCCTTTTCTTGCTTTTCTCTTGCTGACCGAGAAGGTTCCAAACCCTACAAGTGTTACCTTCTGGTTTTTCTTGAGAGCCTTCTTGACAGCAGATAAAGCTGAGTCAAGCGCCCTTCCTGCATCAGCCTTGGTCAGGCCGGCACCGGATGCAATGGCATCAATCAGTTCTGATTTTGTCATAATAGTGTTGCCCCCCTTTCATTAATTAATAATGTAAATGGTATCATACCATGTGAAATTAAGACTCATTAAATATTTATCTATAAATTATGAATGCCATTGACTGGCACTAAAATTAATAAATATATTGATGTAACAGTAACAGGAATGAAGACTTTTGTCAAGAAAAAAATCTCCCGGGATGCCGGCAAATTCCCGTAATTAAAGAACCCGGGGCTATAGTTAAAATTTCTCTCAATTGTTTCTGAAACTTAATGACTTTCGGGCAGATTTTTTTTGAAACGAAATCTACGGGATAGGAAAATAAAAAATTTGTATATCCTGTGAGTCTTTCAAAAATTAGATTCCCGCTGGCAGAACCACCGGGAAGATCAATGAATAGTGAGCGTATCCCACGTGGTCTTACCACAGGGAATATTAATTATCGCAGGCTTCACTTAAACTCACTGCTGAAATTTCAGGGTGTTTGAATAATTTTTGACAAAGTTGTTTACTAAAACGGGATTGAACAGTGTTCCGCTGCTTTTTCTGATAAAGGAGAGGAGGTCCACAGTCTCAATGCCTTGTTTGTAAGGTCTCGCTGCACGGCCCGCATCAAAGCCATCTGACAGCGCAACAATCTGGCTGCATATATGCTGTTTGGTTTTCAGCAGTTTCGTCTCCGGATAACCCTTGCAATCATAACGCAGATGATGTTCAAAGGCAACGGAAACCGCTATCCGCGGGATATCGGCCTGACCCATCAGATACTTGGCGCCGTAAAGGGTATGTCTCTTTATTTCGTTCCATTCGTCTTCGTCCAGCTTTCCGATTTTTTCAAGTATATCATTTGAGACAAACATCTTCCCCACATCATGCAACAGGGCTGCGATCCCGATATCATGCAGCAAGTCACCTTTAATGCCGAGTGACTCGGCCTGGAATAATGTGAGGACGGCAACATTTGCTGCATGGGTATATGTGAATTCCGAATAGGATTTAAAAGGAGACATAATATTCAGGATATTGACCTCTTTCCTGAAAGCAGAAATAAAATTGATTACAATATCTTCGAGTCCCGATATATCGAGCTTCTTGTATCTGCTGACAACGCCGAATACCTCTTTGACATTCGTGACCTGGTCAGATCTGAATTTTTCGACTTCATCTTTGGTAAACCCTGTTATTGAAGAAAGATCACCAAGCCTGACTTCCACGGAACCTGTACTGATGTGCAGGGATTGTGAGACTGTTCGTGAGGAGTCCGCTATTTCGGTGATCAGTTTCAAGAGTTCCGCTGTCTCAAGTCCTTTTTTGAAAATTATTTTATCAACTCCTTTCCTGTGTATCTTTTTGATAAAACTGCCAGTGTGTATTGTCTTATTCTTCAACGGGTTATTGTCAAACACGAGGTCATTATCAATGATCATGACCTCAAGCGATTCATTATCTCCAATAAGGTCATCGATTATATCTTTGGCCTTTTCCGCCAGGGACCGGACAATCGAATGTTCCTGTGAATAGAGTGCGCAATTTGATACTGCTATAACGATCGACGTTATGAGCTCAAGCTTTTTTTGGTCTTTCACTGTTCTCCATCTTTTCCAGCAGGATACTGCAAATACTGACAACTTGATCATTCTTTGATTTTAGCCCTATCGTAACGAACGGCCTGATATCTGATAACGGGTACTTGTTAAGGGATTTAAATATCGCCAGTTTCAGTTCTTCAAGGCTGTTTCGGTAGAGAAAACTCTTTGACCTGCAGATATCCAGTAAATATTTTAACGCCCTTGTGTCCCCAATTTCACCAAGGGCCTTCACTATAGGTATCTTGAGATGAAAGTCACCGCCCAGTGCATCTTTTTTTATAAATAACTTCAGCAGGTCCGGCACGAGACGTTTGACTCTGTATGCAGCGATCAGCTTGATAATCTGGTCTCTGGCCTCAATCCTGCCGGACTGCAGATGAAGCCTTATAAACTTGTACACGTCAGGTGAATTGAAGTGAAGATATGTCTTAATGGCCTCTGCAGCAAGCCGGATATCCCTGTCGGTGCAGTATGGTTTTATATCCTTAAGCACCGAACTTTTGTTAACTTCCCTCAGCAGCACAAGCATATTTCTTCTTACAAACCATCTCTTATCATTAAGCCGTTCTCTTGCCAGAGGAATAATATAATCCCCGAAACCTGCGAGCAAGTCCAGGTAGAAATGCCTCAAAAAAGTATTATCTTCTGCAGAAACGGTATCAAGAAGAGGCTCCGCAAGCTTCTCTTTAAGTCTCCTGCTGAACTCTATAACCTCTGCCCTGCTCTTTCTTCCCCAGAATCTGTAAGAAGCCATGAGGTCTCCGATAAACTCTTCAGAATTCATGTAATCAAGTATTTCCCCTGAAATAGTTTCATATCTATTTATCGATGCAAACGCAGTCATCCTGTCAAAGATCACGGTAAGTTTATCAAACTGACCTGTTTGCTGAAAGAAATTTATGTATTCAAGCAATTTTTCAGGAATCTGATTGAGTTCATCCTCTGTATACAAATCTTCTTCAAGAAATTCCAGTACTAGTTCGGAAATAAAACGGTCAAGGTTTTCTTCATTGCATTCAGACTGTATCGCGCTGATAGACTTATCAACGACGCTATCGAATTCCGCATCAGTTATTTTGCGGAGTTCTTCTTTGTAAGAATCACTGACATAGTCCCGCGATTTGCTCTCATGTTCAAAAAGCTTTATTGCTTCGGGCGAGAGCTGTATGTCATCAACTACCGATTCCCCGGAATTGAGACATTTCGTATCCATGGTAACTGCTTTCATCTTTATTTTTGAGAATTTCTCAAGCAGGTTTTTTAATGTTTCGGGGATAACCTCATCCCTTTCATTTACTTCCTTCAGAATGAGCATGAGATTCTCGGAGGAAATGCCCCCGGCAAGCTTTGCCGTTTCTGCGGGGTCTGCAGTCAAATGCCTGAAAGTACCCGAAAGGAACTGTTTCTTGAGGGATGGGTTCAAGCCCTCTATAAAATTCATTACATTTCCCAAAGCCCCTTTCTTCAGTCTCGTCTTCTCCGAGGTCTCATGCAAATACGTTGTGATCACTTTATCATAAGTTTCGTTATCCTCAGAACCGGAAAAGGTGCTGTTGATCATCTCAGAAAGTGCAGCAGGGGGGATCGCCCTGAATCCCTCTGCATCAGCCCCGGTAAGAAGTTTACCCTCCATCAGTCCGTAGACATAGTCCTCCCAGATATTCGTTTTTTCTTTTGAGAGATCTTTTTTCCCCTTCACGAAATGAAACGCCGAATAGTCGATCAGCCCTATCTTTATATGATTTATTCCGGGCCTTGACAGCATTTTTTCGAGACCGCCTTTTTCTTTTAATGTATCGTAATCAGTCGTTATCAGGCGGTGGAATTTTATTATTTCTTCTTCGGTAACTCCTGTTACGAAGGTTAGTGATGCTATACCCATATTGTAAAGTGACATGGCAAATTCATTATAAACCGGATTCTTTCTGTCAAGTGCGTATTCGTCTATGATAAGAGTATCTTTTGCTATGGCAAGTGTAATCTCATCTCTTATCTCAAAAAGTTCCTGGAGGTGTCTGAAGGCCTTTTCAATGGATGCCTTGATAGATGGATGGTTTTCCGGGTAGATAGATACATTACGTCTTGATATATTAAGTTCGATTAAGGCAAGACTGAGGAGTTTTGCGTCCAGGGGAATTCGATCCTTCTTCTCTTCCATATGAATAGATTATCATATTTTTTTACAAAATTTGATTATTTACGTTATTATTGGTGTTATGAAATACAAATATTTCATATATGTTTTATTACCTTTAGTTGCTTTTATGACTCTCTTGTCATGTGCGTCCGATGAAAAGAAGATGCCTACCGCTGAGGTAGATATCGCAAACAGGGCATTCGATTTATCCAATAAGATAAAAGAAGCCTTCCTTAATGACAATAAAAAGATGCTTAAGAACCTCTGCTCGAAGGATTTATACAATGATCTTTCCCGGGATATTGACAGTTATACAGGAGAAGGAATTGATTTTACAATGAGATGGGTGGACATCGATGAGGAAGGGACAATTCATCTTTATGTGTCCTGGAAGAAAAAAGATAAGCGAAAGACGAATGATGAAAACACCTCCGGTATGGCGGTGTTTATAATTAAAGATAAGCCTTTCATTGCGAAAAAGATACTGAGGGAAAATCCCTTTTCAGACTAAGTTAACTTTTGATTTGACTGCCGGTTGCCGGGACACGATCCGGTTATGTCGTACAGGAGAGGGAACCAAAACACATCCTGAGACAGCCTTCATTGTAAGCCGTTTAACTGCAGTGAGAGCAGGAATTCTTGCTGCAGCTTGAACACCCGGCTGATGTTGAACCGGCAAAAGGCTTTTCAACTCCGCTCATTCCGAAGAGGGAGAGTTTCTTTTTTACATCTCCGGAAGCGCATTTCGGGCATTTAACTTTACTGCTATTGAATACGAGTATTTCGAACTCTTTATTGCACTTGGTGCACAGATACTCGTAGATCGGCATTTAATGACCTCCGAAAAGAATCTTTATAATTACATTATAACAGAAACGGTTATCCCATTGCCTCATCAACAGCTTCGATGACATGGAAGACATCAACTGACCGGCATACCTTCTTAAGCTGGAGAATGCAGCCGGGACAGGATGTGAAAACCGCTTCGGCCGAAGACTCTTCAATCGTTTTCCATCTTGCTTTTGCAAGTCTTAACGATGCGTCTCTGAACTTTATACTGTACGTACTACCTCCAAAACCGCAGCATGAGTGATCTGAATTGCCTGTGAGAGTTACGCCACACTTTTTCAATATTTCTCTCGGCTCTCTGCTGACCTTAAGCCCGTATAACATATGGCAAGGGTCGTGATAAAAGGCTTTCATTGTCAGAGGGTTATTTAAAGTCATATTTTCCTGTAAAGACAAAAAGCTGGGTATGTCCATCGCATTCTCTATACCTCTGTTTATGAGGAGAGGATATTCATATTTCAAGGCCAGTATACATGTGGGACAGGCTGAAATGACCGCATCGGCCTTCAATCTCCCGAATACCTCTACATTCTTCCTCGCAAAGGCTCTTGCTTCTTTCTCCATCCCCAGTGTCCTGAAGGGAGTGCCGCAACAAACCTCTGCTTTCGGCAGTATAACCTCGTAGCCGAGTTTTACCAGAACGCGTATGAGAGAGTTACCTATTTCGGGGTATGCGTAGTTTGTGCTGCAACCCCTGAAAACGGCGACCCTTCCTTTTCTGTCCCGGGTATTTATAACCTGTGGCAGACGGGTAAGCGAATTGTCCGGGAGAGAAAAACCGCAGGGAACAAGATTATTTCTTATAAGGAATCTGTTAACAGGTTTTTTCAGAAGCCTGGAAATACTGAACAATATATCAGGGTGCTTCAGGGCTATTCCGGTCAGCAATCTGAACAGCTTGTAGCCACCGGCATATCTCTTCAGGTATTTCCTGCCCGTATACAGAACTTCAGGAATATTTATCCCGGGTGGACAGTTCCGGGCGCATGCCCCGCATTGAATACAACTGAATATACTCTCTACAGCCCTTCCTGACGGCTTTATCTGCCCGGACAGGATTGCGTCGAGGATGGCGATCCTGCCCCGGCCGGACATTGTTTCATTTCTCAGAGTTTCATAAGTCGGGCAAATCGTTTTACAAGTACCGCATCTTACGCAATCCCTGACCGATTTATGGAACATCTCTTCATTCAATGATTTATTGACCTGTTAAGATTGCCGGACCTGTAGCCTTCCAAATCTATCAGAATATCCCGGTATCCTATGTTTTTAAATTCCCTGATGACCTTACTGCGAATGCTTTCGGTCAGAAGCGGCCCGATTTCCGCAACTCCCACTTCAATCGTGGCAGTGGCACCCGAAGTTCTGACCCGCACAATTCTGAAGCCAAGCGACATTAGGTAATCTTCAGCCCTGGAAACCATTTCGAGACCCGAGGGCGTTATTTCGATACCATATGGAAATCTTGAAGAAAGGCATGGAGATGACGGCCGGTCCCATGTTGGAAGACCGAGAGTTCTTGAAAGATTACGGATATCTTCTTTATTCATGCCTGTTATAACAAGGGGGCTGATAATGCCGTGCTTCTTATTTGCCCTCAGTCCGGGCCTGAAATCATTTGTATCATCAGTGTTCGACCCGTCCAGTATATGGTCGTAATCGTCTGCTCCGGCTATTTTCTCAAGCCGCCTGAAAAGATTGTCTTTACAGTAAAAACACCTGTCAGGCGGATTTTCTGCAAAATTGCTGTCCGTGAGCTCATACGTTCTGATGACCCGGTGCGGGATGCCAAATCTTGCCGTAATCATTTTTGAGTTTTCGAGGTCCTGCCGCGGCATGGTTTCAGACATGGACGTAACCGCAAGAAATCTGATGCCGGACATCTGTGCCGCCCTGACAAGAAAAGAACTGTCTACTCCCCCCGAATAGGCAATTATCGAATTATCAAGGGTCTTCAGGTATTTAATGAGTGCCTTCAGGTTTTTGTCAGGCATGTCTATGTGAGGATGCTGATATCGTATTTTTCCTGGTGGCGCCCGTGATCCCCCTTAACTATAAAACTTGCGCCGGTGCTTTTTTCCAAATGCTCAAGTGCCGACTGTTCTTCGTCAGAAAGGAATTCCGCAACGTCAGGGTGAGCAGTTATCAGAACCTTTGCGCCTTCAGGTATGCCCATCCTTCTCAGCTTCCTGAATATCTCGAAACATATCGTCTTCACAGAGAGTACAAATCCCTTGCCTTCGCAGTATGGGCAAGGCTCACACAGTGACCTGCCGAGACTTTCACGGACCCGCTTCCTGGTCATCTGTATGAGGCCGAGTTCGGATATATTGAATATTGTGTTTTTCGCCCTGTCCTTCTTCATTGCATCTACAAATGCATGAAAGACCTTGTCCCTGCTGTCCTGCAGTTCCATATCTATAAAGTCTATGATAATAATGCCGCCGAGATTGCGAAGCCGTATCTGATAAGCAATCTCCTTGACCGCCTCGAGATTCGTCTTGAGCAAGGTATCTTCAAGATCTTCCTTCCCTACGAATTTTCCGGTATTCACATCAATAACCGTCATAGCCTCAGTTTGGTCTATAACGATATAGCCGCCCGATTTCAGCCATACCCTTCTTCCCAGGGCCCGCGCAATATCGAGTTCTACACCATATGCATCAAAAAGAGGTTCGTCGTCAGCGTAGAGATGCAACCTGTCGGAAAGCTTGGGGAAATAAGTTGATATGAAATCAAAGATCCTGTCATATTCCTCTTTTGAATCTACTATCACCCGCTGAATATTATGATTCATGATATCCCTGACACTTCTGAATACCAGGTTCAGATCACTATAAAGAAGAGATGGTGCGGAAACCTTCTCCTTCTTTATCTGTATATTGTCCCAGAGCAGGGTGAGAAAATCGAGGTCGGTCTTGAGTTCGTGTTTTGTAGCGCCTTCACTTGCAGTTCTCACAATCAGGCCAAACCCCTGGGGTTTTATATTTGTTACTATGGTCTTCAACCTCTCACGTTCGTTTTCATCTGTTATACGTCGTGAAATACCTATGTGTTCAAGGTTCGGCATAAGGACAAGGTATCTTCCCGGCATAGTTACATAAGAGGTTACCCTGGCGCCTTTACTACCGATAGGATCCTTTGCCACCTGGACAAGAATGTCCTGACCTTCCTGAACGAGCTCTTCTATAGGCAGATCCGGCTTGCCCCGGCCATGAAAATCATCAAGCCGATTCCGGTTTTCTTCCTCTTCATCAAATATATTCGAAAAATCATCAATATTGGAACGGATGTCACCTACATAAAGGAATGCGGCTTTCTCCAGCCCCACATCAATAAAAGCAGACTGCATTCCCGGCAGTATCTTGACGATCCTTCCTTTATAAATGTTGCCCACAAGGCTGGCTTCCCTCGTGCGTTCAACATAGAACTCAACCAGTTGGCCGTTTTCCAACAAACCGACCCTGGTTTCATCAAAGATTACATTTATCAGTATGTCGTTAGACATTTCCCCTCCCTATTTTCGGGTGTTCCGGCAGATCCCTGACGTGGAGTTTAAGCAGATCCTTTCCCGGACATGATAGATATCTCCATCGGGGACATAGGTCTGTCCATCAATCCCCACATGCCTGTCCTTATTATTGATATATTTTCCATCTTCATATCAAATGCCCTTTCAACAATCTCAGCCAGTTTAATTTTTGTATCGGCAGTTTCCTTTATTTTGATCTTAACAGTCATATTATCTATTATAACAGAATCAATTATTATGGATTTCAGATCATGGTCATTGCCGTTAGACTCAGAGAATCTATTAACCGGCGCCACGTCCGTAAATTTCAATTGATACTCATAACAGTCGATAAAACTGCTCAGTGAGGGCATGGACCTGTCAATGAATATCATATTTTTTATTGCTATTTCCCCGGGCAGCAGACGATTGATTTCTTTCATTGATACCTCACGATCAAACGGTGGAAATACCTCCATATCAAAGAACTCCGATTGCCCTTCTATGCCGACACTCAGGGCAGGGCCGAAAGATATTCTCGGCGACGGATGAAACCCTTCCGAATATTTCAGAGGGACATTTGCCCTTCTGAGAGCTCTGAATAGTGCCGATACAAGCTCAAGGTGGGAAAGGTAACGGAGATTGCCTGTTTTTGAATACTCTACCCTGACCTTTACAGGGCTGAATCTCTTTGCAGGATTTCTGCATACTGCGGTTTCGGTTTTTAATCTTTCCCTGCTTAAAAACTGCCTGCTTTTACATTCAAGCCCGCAGGCATTGCATATTTGCGAGCAACAGGATGTTATTTTGCTATCCTGTGACCTCTGCAGTTCCTTTATCAGGTATTCTTTTTTTACTCCAATATCGATATTATCCCAGGGTAATGACTCAGATATATCAATGTTGGCCATTGCATATCCTTTTACATCTACACCTGTACTGTCCATTGCTTTTTCCCATACATTGAAATCGAAACATTCACTCCACGCATCAAGCCTGCTGCCCAGTCTCCACGCACTTTCTATCAATTCTCCCATCCTCTCATCCCCGCGACAAACAGCGGCCTCGAGCAGACTCATAGCCTCGTTATGTGACTTGACTGTAAAATATTTTCTCGAAAGATTCTTCAGGATAAAGTTCTTTTTTTCTGTAAGTTGCCCGGTCCCTTCCTGACCAAGCCACTGGAAAGGTGTATGAGGCTTGGGAACGAAAGGGGAAATACCTACATTTATGTTTATCCTGTGCTTTGTGTGCCGCCTGGCTATCTTCAGCGCATTTTTCGCCATAGTGACAATGGCTTCTATATCCTGCCAGGTCTCGGCAGGCAGGCCGATCATGAAATATAGTTTAACAGTCTGCCACCCTGCCCTGAAAAGAGAACAGAGAGCGGATTCATAGTCTTCATCTGTAAAGTCCTTGTTGATAACATGCCTCAGCCTGTCGGTAGCGGCTTCCGGTGCAATAGTAAAACCGCCTCTTCTTACGCCCTGCAATTCATTCAGTATCCCGTCATTCACGGCCCCCACCCTTAGAGAAGGAAGAGACATGGAAATCCTCTTTTGAGCAAACCGCCTGTTGAACTCCTTAAGCAGCGGGATTAACTGAGAGTAATCGCCTGCACTGAGTGATGTGAAGGATACCTCGTCATAGCCCGTGTTCCTTATGGTCTCTTCAGCGAGTGAGAGTATTCTGCCGGGCTCTCTCTCTCTGACAGGCCTGTAAACAGACCCTGCCTGGCAAAACCTGCATCCCCTTGAACAGCCCCTGGAGACCTCTATATTTATCCTGTCATGAACCGTTTTCCCGTACGGGACGACGGGCGCTGTTGGATATGGCGCTGAATTAAGGTCGGTTATGAACACCCTTTTTGTCTTTCCATGTGTGTATTCCGGAACAAATACCCCTTCAATTCCTGAGAGTTGTTTCAATATCCGGTCCTTCTGTCCCGGGGTGTCCCTGTATACATTTATGATCTCAACTATCTTTTCTTCGGCATCACCGATCAGGAAGGCATCAATATACCTGGAAAGGGGGAGGGGATTAACCGAGCATGGGCCGCCTGCCATGATTATGGGGTGCTTATTGTTCCGGTCATGTCTTCCAATGGGAATTCCGGCGAGATCAATCATATTGAGAATAGTCGTATACGAGAGTTCGTATTGAAGGCTGAATCCGAGCATCTGGAACTCTTTAAGCGGTATATTTGATTCGAGGGAACATAAATGAATCCCTCTGGCCCTGAGATATGCCTCCATATCGGTCCATGGCGCAAAGACTCTCTCCGCAACTGCATATGGCAGGTCGTTGATTATTTTATAGAGTATTTTCAGTCCGAGGTGAGACATCCCGATGTCATAAATATCGGGGAAAGCGAGCGCTACTCTGACATCAGGGTTTCTGTTGCCGGAATCTGCCCTGTGTATTGAATTTATTTCGTGATTTATATATCTGCCGGGCTTGCTGAAAATGGCTAAATTCACATATAAGGATACCACTGGCTTCCCGGCTTTGGCAAGAATGGCATGATTTGCCGCTATTACCAAGTGAACCGAAACCTGCAGAAATAATACAAAAATCCGGACCCCCTTGACACTGTCGCTTCCTTAAGGATTTAATATTATTCAAAGCCGGAAACAATTATTGATCCTCTATGGTACGGAATATATATAATTTAGCTGTATCTTCTACGATACGGAAGTCATCTGATGCCGGTTATGGCTCATTTAAAGTGTGGCCGACCATATGCTCCCTGTTTCTTGTGGTGGTAACACTTCTATCGTTTTCTTGCGCTTCCAAAGAGGTGAAAAAAGAACCTCTCGATCCGAAGGCAATGCTTTTAAAGGCCGATAAACTGATCGGGGATGAAGAGTATGAAGAGGCACGGCGGTTGCTGAATGAAGTAAAGGGCAGCGATACCACGATAAAATATGCCCCCATCGCACAATTAAAGATCGCTGAATCTTATGCGAAGGAAGACAATCCGGAAGAAGCAGTTTCGGAATACAAAAGGTTTATTGAACTCTATCCGGACAGTCAGTATGCGCCGTATGCGCAGTATCAGATAGCCATGCTCTATTTTTCCCGGATTCAGGGCCCCGAAAGGGGGGTGGGAGAGGCAAAGAGCGCCCTTAAAGAATTTCGCAAATTGAGGTCAATGTATCCACGGAATCCTTACAAGGAGATAGTAGACATTAATATCAAAAAATGCCTGAATATCATTGCGGAATACGAGTTTATAGTGGGAAAATTCTATTTTGACAAAGATTCTTACGGTGCCGCGCTCGGCAGGTTTCTGGGCATACTGAAAAATTATCCCGATTATATAGGTACGGAGCGGGTTCTTTATTATATTGCATTATCTTACAGGCATGAGGGTGACAAGGATAACGCCCTCAAATATCTTAAGATATTAAAGAATAAATTTCCTGAAGGCAAATATGTAAAAGAACTTGCTGAAACATTCTCCGAAGATGAATAACCGGCCGTATGATAATTTCTATCCGGTTTTTCTGAATCTTAAAGACAGGAAATGTGTTGTTATCGGCGGAGGAAAAGTTGCCGGCAGGAAGGTGCTTGGTCTGCTCAATGCCGGCGCCGATGTCACGGTGGTAAGCCCCGCCATAACAGAGCGTCTTGAAAAGCTTGTCTTTTCCGGGAAGGTAAGATACAGGGCACGGAAATACAGAAAGAGTGATCTCGGCGGGGCTTTCCTGGTTATCGCCGCCACGTCCGATGAAAACATCAACCGAAAGATTTATAATGCTGCCGAATGTCTTGTAAATACCGTTGACATGCCTCAATACTGCAGTTTTATCGTCCCGTCTGTTGTAAGAAAAGGACCTCTTAAAATAGCCATATCATCTTCAGGACTGAGCCCGGCCATATCAAGGACCCTCCGGAAAGAACTGGAGGATTTCATACCGGATGACCTGTCAATGTACCTCTCATATCTGAGGGAGGTCCGTCAAAAGACCAAAGAACTTATACCCGGCAACACGAAAACCGCAGCCTCAAAGAGGTCCGGGCTTTTAAAAAAGCTGGGCGGCAGGGATGTATTGGACTTATTGAAAAAAGGCGGTTTTGTGGATACAAAAAAGCATATTGATACTATTCTCAGGAAAGAGTTTGGAAAGGGTTATTCCGTATGATGCAGTCAATGTCCAGCATGCTTTCCGTAGAGGGTTGTTATGTTCTATTCCGGCATGAAAGGAGTATGTCATGAAAAAACTCAGTCACATTGATGATCGGGGCCGGGCTGTTATGGTGGACGTTTCAGCGAAGAAAGAGACCGGAAGGGAGGCGCTGGCTACCGCAACCGTTAAGATGAAACCGGAAACACTTGAGATAATACTGGCCGGGGATACCCCGAAGGGAGACGTTTATGCTGCTGCAAGGATTGCCGGTATTATGGCCGCAAAAAAGACCCCTGCCCTGATACCGCTTTGCCACCCCCTCAATATATCGTCAGTTGAAGTGGAGTTCGAGACAGACGAGATGAAAAACGAGATCAGGATATATGCAAGGGCGAAAATTACGGGGAAAACCGGCGTTGAGATGGAGGCCCTTACCGCGGTTTCCGTGGCAGCTCTTACTATTTATGACATGTGCAAGGCCGTGGATAGAGGTATTACACTAACCGACATCATGCTGCTTGAGAAAAGAGGCGGCAAGAGCGGAACTTACAAGAGAAAGACCTGAACCCTGTTTATTAATTAAATGGCGGAAGAACCAGAAATTTATATCCCGAAGGTAAAGCAATGTCTATCGAAATAGGACTCCTATCCCTTGAATCTATATTGCTTATAGTAACTATTATACTTCTCGTTTACAGCATTAAGGAAGGAAAGCAACGGAATAAACTTATACTCGAAATAGGAAAAGCGACAAAGGTGCTGACACGGCAGGAATATTTCCTTGCGATTCTGGACTCGATGATGGACGCAAAAGAGGAGATCACCGGTTGTATCACCGGCAGGCCCCCCTCAGGAGATGATAAAAAAATGGTCAGGGACATTATCGCAAACATCGAGAGAATGACCAAAAAAGGTGTGCGTGTAAGATACCTCATGCCAAAATTCCCTGACAGGCTTCATCTGGGCTATCTGTATATGAAAGCCGGGGCGGAAGTTCTGTACAGCAGTTGCCTGATGGTACATAATGTCCGCTTTATAGTTATTGATGACAGGATTGTGGTGATAGGCATTCCTGAGAGCACAGGGGAGAAGGAAGCAACAAAAAAAGGATACAGGATACCTTCCGAGGGCCTCGCGATAGTGCTTAAAAATTACCTGGAGACATGTGAACAGCAATCTAATTTTACGGAAGACCTTAAAGCGGTGATCGGTCAGACAGGTGCAACACCGGAACACATTGCAAGAGAATACCGGATAGATGAGGAAGAACTGAAGAAACTTGCAGGCACATAGCCTCCAGTGGCCCTGAAAGATGAATCTGAAAATAGGACGTTAATTCACAGGTCAAAACCTGACACGTTTCTCAACCTCAGATTTCAGATCACATGAACGGCAAAAGTGCAAGCCTGTCAAACAGGAAGCCATATTCTATGACCTATTGCAAATCCAGTCTTAATCGCTTATTATATGTACATAACCAAATCCTGCTCTGTCAGATAAATAGAGAGGTTAATGTAGCGGTTATACTATATCGTTATCCGGAGCCAGGACAAAGCTCAAATGCCTTTAGTTTGTCCGCTACTGAACTTGGTTCACATAGTCAACAACGTTCACTTATTGCGTTACTACAAACGTATGTTGTGGAGAAACCCTTGAAAACATTGGGTCTGTAAAAAACAACTCAGCTTCAAATGGAGGTAGACATGAAATCACTAATTGAACAAATGGTAAAGGCTCTGGTAGATAGTCCGGAGGAAGTTGTAGTTTCCATGGTAGAGGGAGAAAGAACCTCTGTTTTTGAATTGCGTGTTGCTAAAGATGATATTGGGAAGGTTATCGGGAAACAGGGAAATACAGCGCGGGCAATGAGAACAATAATGAGTGCTGCCGGCACTAAGATCGGCAAGCGTTGTGTTCTTGAAATATTGGAATAGGCTGAATAATACCCAAAACTGAATCTTAATTGCTCGCTGAGTATAAATAGAGTCTGTCCATAAATTGCCGTTTTTTATTTTTGTCATGCCCCGAAAACATTCGGGGCATCCGGAACTTATAGAAAAGAATAGATTCCGGCTTAAGGACTGCCGGAATAACAGATAGAGGGACTGTCTTTATGGACGGACTCTAAATAAAGAGAAGAATTGTGAGCTTCTACGAGAGGGGTGTCTCTTGTCCTGAAAATGATTTGATAACAGTCATTCTGATTGTCACCCCGTATCAAGTACGGGAAACTCGCTTCAGTGTCTCGTGAGATGCTGAAATAAATTCAGCATGACAATTTTATCGCTGGATTCGGGTATAAGGTTTTCGTCTCTCTCCTGTGTCTATCCGATCACAACTCCTGATCCTTTGTATAAGGATAGGAGGCATGTTTCTATTTCATGGCATACCCGAAACTCGTTGGGGCCTTCATGCAGGGGTAGCAGGGTACGCTTTTTTCATCTTCCGAGGCAAGCTTAGCAGGTCATTACACCCATCCGTACTACAGCCCTGAAGATTCTCTTTATTGCACGTACTTACAAATTGTTAACTACATTACGCAGCTTCGCCTGGATCTGTACCGCTATTTCCGTCAGCCCCGGGTTATCAACAGCCTGCATAGACACAACAGGATCTATTGCCGCCACATCCACTTTCCCCTCTTGAGTCTCCTGCACAACTACATTGCAGGGGAGCATGGTGCCAATTTTATCCTCTGCCTGCAAGGCTTTGTAAGCAAACGGGGGGTTGCATGCACCGAGGATCCGGTAATTCCGAAAATCGACATTCAGCTTTTTCTTTAACGTCTCCCCGACATCGATTTGAGTGAGAATTCCGAACCCCTCTTTTTTCAGTTCCTCGACAACCCTGTTAAGGGCGTCATCAAATGACATTTCAATTGACTTGCTGAAATAATACTTCATCCTGAATTCCTCCTTTTACTAATATTAACGCTATCGTAGCGATAGTCCGCCGGAGAGTACCTGATTAAGACTTTATGAGCTGTTGCGCCAAATAAGAAAATGCTCATGCTGTCATTCCGGACTTGATCCAGAATCTAATAAAAAACAATGGGTCAGGAAGCCCTGAAACAAGTTCAGGGTGACAATTTATGGTTTGAGCAACAGCCCGTTTAGTCATCCCACAGAAATCACATCCGGTGCATCATGCTGCTCTCCTCGCATATGTCAAGGATACTCAAAAGATGTGAAGAAGGTATGAAGGTTTTTAGCCCAGAAAATTCATCCACTAAAAAATTGCATTTCTCTGCAGAAACCGCAGATTCATCCCGTATAGTAGTGAATAATAGTTGGAGTCTGTGTATAACAAGTTGTTGGAAAACTCCTTAATTGTCACCCTGAACTTGTTTCAGGGTCTCCTGACCCATTAATTTCATTAGATGTCCCGAGCTTAATTCGGGATTCAGCATGACACATTGTACTGTTTTGTGCCTTTTTCAACAGCCTGATAAAGTCAGTCTCTCCATCTGTCATTCCCCGAATGCTTTCGGGACATGACAAAAACAAAAAATGGCAATTTATACACGGACACTATCTTAGTACACGGTGGAAACCGCAGAGCAAAACATAAAACAGTTGACAGGAGAACGGTTACTGGCAACACACTGAAGAAAAATTTGACAGAAGAAAGAGACCCGGATTAACCTCCGGAAATATCTTCGCATTTTCTTCATCGTTTCTTCAAAAAGTAAAAGTATGCTATACATATAAGTTTTGTAGAGTCTGAACATTTTAATTTAGAGATAAAAACCATAGCCTGGATGATAAAGTAGTAGTAGATGAACCGGTATAATTAAGGTTAACTTCAGGAAAGTTGACAGCATCTTAGCCAGGATGTTATTAATGTTAGTATTAGTTGAACATTTGTTCATACGTTTAAAAGAAAACACAGGTCTCAACAGAGGCATAGAATAAATGAACGCCGGAAATAACCGGCAGTGAGAGGAAGAAGGTATCCAGTGACAGGAATCATGACCCACTTAAAAGAATGCGGGATGGCCTTATACTCCCTCAATACCAGACATTTCAGGAAATCCTTGATGCAGGGACAAGAGAGATGAAAGAGGCGTGAAGTTAAATATATTTTTTTTCGTCACAATTGCAAGGTTGCTCAACTATAAGACTGGAGGCAGCGGATAATGAGTAGCTGGATGTGGAGAGAGGGCGTGTATGGCTTCGGCCGGGGATGGTCCGGTCCTTTCCTTACGACAGCCTTCCGGATGTTAGTAATTGCAGGGATAGTATTCCTTAAAAGGATATCTCATTTGACCTTGCAGATCACAGAGACAAAACTTCCCATGGGAAGGCGGTTATGAAGCGCCGCAACATACTGAGTTTTTTTGCGATGTTCGGGCCGGGTCTGGTGGTGATGTTTGCCGATACCGATGCGGGGAGTGTAATCACCGCTGCACAAAGCGGAGCGGTGTGGGGGTACAAGCTGCTCCTGCTGCAAATCTTACTGATCCCTATTGTCTACATGGTGCAGGAGCTTGCTGTGCGGCTGGGGCTGGTAACAGGCAAAGGACACGGTGAGCTGATCCGTGAACACTTCGGTAAGGGATGGGCATGGCTTTCGGTCTCCACCCTGATGGTTGCATGCCTGGGAGCCTTGGTCACCGAGTTTGCCGGGGTGGCCGGCGCCGGGCTGCTGTTTGGTATACCACCATGGCTTAGTGTAGGTATGGCAGTGCTGCTGCTTTCGATCGTGGCCTGGACCGGTTCGTACCTCTCGGTCGAGCGTATTGCCATTCTGATCGGCAGCTTTGAATTGGTCTTTCTGGTGGTGGCCTGGTGGGCCCGTCCCAGCCCTGCGGCCATGTTAAGCGGCTTGACCCGGATCCCATGGCGCCAGCCCGGATATATGTACCTGGCCGTGGCCAACATCGGCGCGGTGATTATGCCCTGGATGGTATTCTACCATCAGTCTGCGGTTGTGGATAAAGGCATGACAACCAAAGATCTACGGACAGCCCGCCGGGACACCGCCATAGGCGCGGTCATCACACAACTTATCATGATAGCGATACTGGTGACGGTCGCCGCAACCATTGGCGTATATCATCCCGGTGAATCCCTGAACACGGTACAGCAGATAGCGGACGCACTGACGCCGTTTTTAGGTAAGATGGTCGGGACAATCCTGTTTGCACTGGGCATGGTCGGGGCGTCACTGGTGGCAGCGATTGTGGTCTCACTTGCGACTGCCTGGGGATTGGGCGAGGTGAGCGGTTACCAGCGGTCTCTCGAACACCAGCCCCGCAAAGCCCCGTGGTTTTACATAATCTACACCGCCATGCTGGTAATAGGAGGCATAACGGTGGTTTCGGGGATCAACCTGGTCAATCTGAGCGTGGCCGTACAGGTGATGAACGCGGCACTGCTGCCGGTTGTGCTGGGGTTTCTCTACATGCTGGCGCTCAAAGCCCTGCCCGAGCCGTACCGCCTGCAAGGAGGCTACTCTGTGGTGGTAGGTGTGGTGGTGGCAACGGCAAGCATTTTAGGGATGTACGCTGCGGTCAGCCCGTTTTTTTAGCCGTACTCATATAATATCCTGAAAGCGACTTGACCGGGTTTTGTTACAGGCAGGCGTGCAGACGCTGTAAAACGCAGAGTGGAAGAAATTCTTTTCAGTCATAAATATCTCCGTTTATTCCATGACACATTCAAAAAAAAGACTTGACTCTGTACTTAGGTACAAGGTTTATACTGTATTCAGGTGGTGAAGAGATGGAGAGTTTGACCACAGGTCAGTTGGTAAAAACGGCACGGATGAATGTCAACAAACCCTCATGAGGATAAACAAAACCCTCATGAAGTTGACAATTGAATGCAAAGGCCGCGGTCAGGTCAGTGAGTGCCTGATATTAGAGGCGCTGGAAAATTAGATGATGTTAATACTATCACTTTATATAGTACGAAGATACTGATGTTTTCTACAGAAAACCTGCAGATTCTATCAAACATCTCACTGTTAGGCTTCTTGATGGTCTTTCTTACAGGACTTGTGATGGCCTTTAACCCCCGTTCTGTCATGATTATCCCTGTAATCATGGGTTACCTCGCTGGACAGCGTGGAAATGACCCGGCAGCCAAATCCTTCAGCAGGGCCTTGGCCTTTGTGCTCGGGATGACTGTGGCAGATGTGTTATTGGGGGTTTTATTTGCATATATCGGTGGCAGGGTGAGTCTGATATATGGCCCCAGGTGGGAGGTATTTATAGGGATAATACTCATAATTTTAGGGCTCAGGTGGTTAAATGTAATCAGGTTCAGAAGCATGGGGTTTGAGATGAAGGGAAGAAAGACCGGAAGTCTTGCAGGTGCATTTTTCCTTGGGTTTCCCTTTTCGATGTCATTCTGTCCATTCTGCATCCCCATTCTTTTTACCATTCTGACCATTGCTGCAGCCACGGGACATGTATGGTACAGCGCTGCTCTCATGTTCTTCTTCTCTCTTGGCCGGGGACTGCCCCTTCTTATCGCCGGTGTATCAATCGGACTTATAAAGAAGCTGATCTTCTTCCAAAGGTATGTCCCGACATTTGAGAAGCTCGGGGGAATTCTACTTTTAATTATGGGAAGCTATTACATTTACGACTTCATCAGTATATATCTGGCTGGCATATGAGAGGGGCATGTTCGATGACCGCTAAAAAAAGACTTGACTCCGTACTTAGATACAGGGATTATACTGTATATAAGAGGTGAAGAGATGGAGAGATTGACCATAGGGAAGTTAGCAAAACAGTCAGAGGTAAATATCGAGACAATCCGTTATTATGAGCGGCGTGGACTGATACCGAAGCCTCCCCGGCGGGAATCCGGTTATCGTCAGTATCCCCGGGATACAGTCACCCGCATTCAATTTATCAAGCGTGCCAAGGAGCTTGGGTTTTCTCTCAGGGAGATACTGGAACTCCTCTCCTTAAGGGTCGACCCTGCTACCACCTGCGGTGATGTTAAAAAACGG
>BDTO01000069.1 GCA_002897855.1 bacterium BMS3Bbin05 | reverse complement strand
ATCAATAATGCATCACAATCCGTACAGATAAAGCTCTTAAGGGTCCTTCAGGATGGAACGATAATGAGGGTTGGAGGTGTTGAGCCGTTTGAGGTTGATATCCGCATACTGGCGGCTTCCAATTCCGATCTCAAAAAAGAGGTTGAGACCGGTAAATTCAGAAAAGACCTCTTATACCGCCTGAATGTAACTATAATAGACATCCCGCCTCTCAGAAACAGGAAAGATGATATCCCGATACTGGCTTATCATTTTTTAAATAAATATAACCAGCGATTCTCCAGGAAGATTAAAGGCTTTCATCCGGACACAATGGAATTGTTGATAAACTATTCATGGCCGGGAAATGTGAGAGAGCTTGAAAATGTTGTTGAACATGCAGTGATTATTACCCAGTCTCAACAGGATATCGCACCGGAACATCTTTCCATGGACATAAGGAAGCGACAGCAAAGCGTTCCCCCCGCTCCCTCCTCTTTTATGCGTCTCGATGATATGGAACAAACCTTGATCCAGCAGGCATTATTAATCTCCAACGGTCATAAGGCGCAGGCCGCCAAAGCCCTCGGTATCAGCACCGCTACGCTCTGGAGGAAATTAAAAAAACTCCGGATTGAGTAATATCGTGTATTGCAGAGTGAAAAGTTCTTTCATTTTGAAATGCACTATCAGTATCTGCATCTCTATTCCTTTTTAAATCAAAATGCCTGATTAGTTACTAATAACCCTTTCTATTCAAGGGCTTATAGTACTTCTGCAAACCTTTATTCCATCCTGGTATCCTTCTTGCTTTTCTAACTATCAAAAGAGAAATTCTCCCTATACAGGTAAAACACTTTAATCAAGCTTTCACCGGTATAGAGAAGAACAAAGAAAAAAATTTTGGGAGTGTAATGGGACAACTTACATTGGAAGAGATAACCCCTGTCTTTAGACTATTCCGCGGGCAAAGATCACCGGAAGAAAAAATACAAAGTAAAACCCGGAATGATAACATTCATATTGTCTCCATTGGTGTATTTGACAAGGAGCTGATCGACTGGATCGGAGACAATATCAGCCAGACCTTCAACGCAAGGATAAACGTCACAAATACTCATTTCCCCCCTTGTTCACATAATATTCCGAAAGAGGGACAATATCCTGCGAGTGCGTTTATTGAATATCTTAAAACCATACCTGACGGCTGCAACAAAGTTCTTGGTATCACAGACACCGACTTATCATACCCGGGGTTAAATTACGTTTTTGGTCTTTCCGACCCGGCATCACAAGTCTCTATTATTTCCATAACCCGTTTCAAAGGGAAAAACGGTCTTCTTTCATCAAGGCAGAGGATGATCGAAAGGGCAATCAAGACAACTATCCACGAATTGGGTCATACATATGGGCTTTCGCACTGTAAGGACCATAGGTGCGTTATGTTTTTCTCTTTCAACCTGCTGGATACGGATTACAAAGGCAAGGATTTCTGTCCGAAGTGCAACAGGGAATTACATAAGATATTAAACACTGTTTAAGACAAAAAAGGAATATGCAAATGTCTGAAGATACAAAAGGGGATATATAGCAATGGTGAAAGAAAGGAAGCATATTTTATGGATTATTATTTTACTTGCGGGAATTGCATTGTATGGAGGAGAGGTCATTCCCCTTAACGTAAGCCTGGATGGATATACAAAAACGGATATAGCTACTGCGGCAGATGCAGCAGAGGTTCCATTTTCCAGGTTTATATGGTATCCGAGCAGGTCCGGCATTAAGAGGGCTCAGATATCTTATAGCGTAGCCAAAACCCTGCGGTTCGATTTCATTATTAATAAGAAGACCGACATCTCCGAAGTAAAGTTTGGTATCCCGAGAAGTTATGCAAAAATGGGCATCAGAATTGAGCCTAATAAGGTTGCTGTAAGTAATGGCAGAGCAGGGTCGAAGGCTGTATTTGAAATTCAGCCGGGAATCCCTATCGGAAGGTTCGACATGCTGGTCGTTGCCGTAAATGCCAAAACAGGCAAGGTGATCGGAAAAGGGAAAATACCGTTCATTTTAGTGCCGGCCGGCGGGGATTGATCGGGTACGGATCACTTTGTCGATCAAATAACGGAAGGAGGATAAAGATGTCTCAAGGTGTAAAAGGGGGTCTTACATTGCATTGGTTGTGGGTCGCAGTTCTAATGGCGTTTCTGGCCCTGGGATTTATGTTGCCGCCTCTGGATAAACCCATGAAAAAACTGAGCAAGACAAAGATGCATGTAGTTACCCCTCAAGAGCAGAAGAAGCAGGAATCAGACATTGTATTTTAACTGTAAAATTCAATGGGCTAAAGAATTGGAGATGAGTTGATGACTGAAAATATAGCAGCAGCCGTCATGAAACTCGTGGTTCCTGTAGTGTTCTTAAGTGCTATCACAGGTGTACAGCCTGATATCCTTTCAGGCCATATTGGAACACAGGTAGCTGAGGCTAAAGATGTGGATGCCTTTACCCATGCGCCAAAAGTAGAGTTTCAATGGTATCCGACTATACCCGGGAAAACGGTGCAGGAGGTTACCATCGAGACGGAAGTTGCCATCCCGTTTAAGTTCAGAATCAAGAAGCGGGTATCCCTGGTTATATTCACAATTTCCAAGAAATACAGGGCTTTCGGAATCACAATCGTCAAAAGAGCGGTTCATGTCAAGGAAGGTGCTGCTGTTTCCAAGGTCGATTTTAATGTGCCGGGAGGAATGCCCCTCGGCAGACACAGTCTTGTCATCCGGGTCATAGATTCAGATACTGGAAAAGAAATTGGTCAGGGAGAAATACCTTTTATTCTTTTACCATCGGGTATTGAATGTCTGTGTTGAAACTTAAGTACGCCGGTTAGAAAGTGTACAGCAAAAAATAAAATCAGGAGGAAAAGATGCAAAAAAGTTTTAAAGCTCTGTTGCTGGTAATCTTCTTAGTTTCAGCTCTTGTTATTGTGACAGGAGAGGGTTTCTCCCCAAACGGCAGTCCGGACGAATTTATAAAACTGGGCTTGTCGACGGTGGCAAATGCGGCGGAAACCCCTTCTGTCGAATTTGCCTGGCATGCTAACAGACCGGGCATAAAGACGGCTCAAATAGCGCTTGGAAGAGCTACAACTCTCAGCTTTGAGTTCATCCTCAAAGGGCAATTCGATGTCTCCCAGATAAAGTTCGGAATACCGAGGGAATTTGCAAATATGGGTATTCAAATTGACCCCAAGGTGGTTGATGTAATCAAAGGGGAAGCGAGGTCGAAG
>BDTO01000068.1 GCA_002897855.1 bacterium BMS3Bbin05 | reverse complement strand
GAGCATACTATCATGTAATCAACCGTGGGAACGCGGGCGAGAAAGTATTTAGAGGTGAAAGAGACAAGGAGAAGTTTCTCGAATATCTTGAAAAAACTGCAGAGCGTTTTTTCTTAATCGTTCACACATACTGCCTGATGACCAACCACTACCATCTATTGGTAGAAACACCCTACCCCAACTTAAGTAATGCAATTCAATGGCTAAATGTTAGTTATGCAACTTACTTCAACAAGAAGCATCAAAGGAAAGGGCATCTCTTTCAGGGGAGATTCAAGGCAATATTGATAGAAGCAGATGAATATCCGGGTCAGCTTTCCCGGTACATACATTTAAATCCTGTTCGTGCAGGAATGGTAATAACACCGGGTGAATATCAATGGAGCAGTTATCCTGCTTTTACAGGAAAGGCCAAGGCATCTAATTGGCTACAGACAGAATGGATATTGAGTTATTTTGATAAAAAGAAAAAGAGTGCTATGAAGAAGTACAAGAACTTCGTAGAGGAGATTGATATTAAAAGCCTTGAAAATCCGAACAAAAACGTAGTTGGTGGATTCATACTTGGGAACACCCCTTTTGTAGATTGGGTAAAAGATACATTCCTTTCAAAAATGGAAGAGGAGAAGGAGATTCCTGCACTTAACAAATTAAGACCGAAGCCTTCACTTGAGAGAATTGTTCAGGCAGTTTGTGAAGACATAGGATGTAGTGAAAGAGATATACTGACAAAAGGAAGAAAGAGGAACAGAGCCAGAGAGATTGCAATATATATTGCAAGAGACCTGAGTGGATTATCATGTAAAGAGCTTGGAAAGTATTTTAATGAGATATCAGGTGCTGCAATCACAATGAAGTACAGGCAAGTAACAAAAGGAATGACTACAGACAAAAAACTAAGACAAAAAGTGAATCGGATCAAAAATCAAAAATTTAATATTTAAGATGTGCCCCTTATGACTTTTCGCACAAGTGCTCACCCTGCGTACGCCTGGTATGCAATGGTAACATCTGGTCCGGCTTGTTATGTTTGTCATTTTTTTCTTCTTTAATTTAACTATCCTAAGAAAGTTACGCCATGATTTCAAGAATTAGAGCAGGAGCGGGAGATAATTCATTCCGGCATGATAAACTAAGTGATGTCGCAAGGTAATTCAAAGTTGGTTTACTCTACTGACGGTGTCGTCCCGGGAAAAGAAAAAGCTGCTGTTAAAGTGTCTGAGGGGGAAACCAGTCCCGGGCAGCAGAAGATCAGAGTGCGCCTTGATCGTAAACGCAGGGGTGGAAAATCCGTAACCGTTATTGAAGGCCTTCGGATGCCGGATGCAGAATTAAAGAACCTGCTGAAACAATTGAAGTCCGGGCTTGGAACAGGCGGGGCGGTAAAGGATGGCCTTCTTGAGATCCAGGGTGACCGGAGGAGTGCTGTAATGGCGGTGCTTGAAAAGATAGGGGATAAACCGAAACGCTCAAGAGGATGAGACAAGGGCCTAACTCGTAAACAACTAAAAAAGAAATATGAGAATACCATCGTCGACTAAATCAAAGGTTTCACCTTATATTACTCCCGAGGGACATAAACGTCTGAGTGAGGAATTTAACTATCTATGGAAGATTAAGCGCCCCGAGGTTACTCGGGCGGTTGCTGATGCTGCCGCAATGGGTGACCGGTCTGAGAATGCAGAATATATATATGGAAAGAAGCAGTTAAGGGAAATCGATTCCCGTATGCGGGTTCTTCAGAGGCGACTGAACGAACTGAAGATTGTGGACAGGCCGCCGGAAGACACTACAAAAATATTTTTCGGCGCCTGGATTGAACTGGAGGATGATGACGGGAATGAGTATAGGTACCGGATAGTTGGTCGTGACGAATTAGATCCGGCCAAGAACTATATCAGCATCGATTCACCTATGGCAAAGGCATTGTTGGGTAAAAAAGAGGATGATGAAGTAGTTGTGAACAGACCGAACGGCAAAACTGCCTTTATTGTACTATCCATTCAGTATCCATTTTAAGGCTCAAGGATATACTTCTTGTTAATCCTCCCTTTTAGAAAAGGGGAAGAGAGGAAATAAAAATTGACCCACTCGATTGCACGAAAACGCCATTTTAATTATTAGAGGTAATATTTGGCAATAGTAAGTCTGCAGAATGTAAAGATAGCATTTGGCGGCCCCGAGCTGATCGATGGAGTTACTCTTAATGTAGAGGCAGGGGAGCATGTCTGTCTGGTCGGCAGGAACGGTGCCGGTAAATCCACTCTTGTCAAGATAATCGGCGGAGAAATTCTTCCTGATGCCGGTGAGGTTATATATTCTCAGGGACTGCGAATTGCCTCACTTCCCCAGGAAGTTCCCCATGACCTCAGTGGTCCGGTATTCGGTGTGGTTTCAGCAGGGCTGGGCAAAATAGTCGGCTTAATCTCTGAATACCACTTGATAAGTCAGCGCCTGTCATCTGATCATCATGAAGGGGTACTCTCTCAACTTGAACGACTACAGCACGAAATCGAATCTGAAGGCGGCTGGCATTCACAGCAGAGAGTAAAGACTGTGCTCTCAATGCTTAAGCTAAATGCTGATATATCTGTTGCCCAACTTTCAGGGGGGCAAAAAAGAAGAGTTCTCCTTGCCAGGGCCCTTGTAAATGAGCCGGACCTTTTGCTGCTCGATGAACCTACAAACCATCTCGACATTGAATCGATCGGATGGCTTGAAAAACTTCTGCGCGCTTACAGAGGGGCTATCCTCTTCATAACTCATGACCGGAAATTTCTCCAGTCTCTCGCAACCCGTATAATTGAACTTGACCGTGGGAAGATAACCGACTGGCCTGGTGACTACGCGACCTACCTTAAAAGAAAACAGGCACAACTGGATGCCGAGGCCACCCATAATGCGCTTTTTGATAAAAGGCTTGCACAGGAAGAAGCATGGATCCGTCAGGGCATTAAGGCACGCCGCACCCGGAATGAAGGCCGTGTAAGGGCGTTGAAAGAGATGCGAAAAGAGCGGGGGATGAGGCGTAAGTTGTCCGGAAGCGCTAAAATGAATCTTAACGAAGCTGAAAGATCAGGGAAGCTTGTGCTTGAGGCAAAGGGGATTGGTTGTACATTTGACGGGCTAAGACTTATAGATAATTTTTCAACGGTAATTATGAGGGGCGACAGGATAGGGATTATCGGCCCCAATGGCTCGGGAAAGACTACACTGATAAACATTCTTCTCGGTACCATGGTAGAGCATGAAGGTTCTGTGCGCAGGGGAACAAAACTTGAGGTTGCATACTTTGATCAGCACCGTGCACAGTTGAATGATGAAAAATCCGTAATGGAAAATGTGGCTGACGGTGAGCACGTTACTGTAAACTGCAGAAAAAGACATGTGATCGGCTATCTCCAGGACTTTCTCTTTCCGCCGGATCGTGTCCGAATGCCGGTAAAGGTCCTGTCCGGCGGAGAACGCAACCGGCTTCTGCTCGCAAAGCTTTTCACACGGCCTTCAAATGTAATCGTCATGGACGAGCCGACAAATGACCTCGATATAGACACGCTTGAACTTCTCGAGGAGATGCTCGTGGAATATAAAGGTACGGTCCTGCTGGTGAGCCATGACCGGAAATTTCTGAACAACATTGTGACAAGTACGATCGTTTTCGAAGGAGGCGGCAGGATCGGCGAATATGTCGGGGGATATGATGACTGGCTGAGACAGCGTCTGCCTGATGCAGTGAATCAGAAAGTAAAGGTCCCGGGGCGGAAAAAGCCCCGTCAAAAGAAAGAGGTGCCCCGCAAGCTCACATTTAAAGAAAACAGAGAGATAGAAGCCCTTCCCGGCATGATTGAATCAATTGAAGCAGAGCATGCCGGTCTTTATAAAAAACTATCAGATCCTGAATTCTACAAAGGTAATGGAAGCAGGGTGGCTGAAGCAAAATCAAAGATCGAGAAGCTGGAAAAGGATATTGCCGGCGCTTATGAACGCTGGGCCTTGCTTGAGCGGATATTAAAGGAGTCCGCCTGAAATACGGGAATATGCCATATATCTGGTTTTTATATTTAATAAGGTGCAAAGACGGGAGCTTGTATACGGGGATAACAACCGACGTGAAGAGGAGGTTCGAAGAGCATAAAGGCTGCAGCAGGGGCTCGAAATATTTAAGAGGAAAGGCGCCTCTGGAACTGGTTTTAAAAAGGAAGATAGGTGACAAAGGCCTTGCACTGAAGGTTGAAGACAGAGTAAAAAAGCTTACGAAGATTAAGAAAGAACTGCTCGTAGAAGGCAAAATCGGGATAAGGGAAATAAAACGGGTAATATGATTAAATATTAATTAATAAAATCACTATGAAAAGGAGACAACAATGGCTAAAGCTGCTGCAAGTCACATCCTCGTAAAGACTGAGGAAGAATGCTCAAACATTAAGAAACAGATTGAAGAGGGATCTGATTTTGCCCAAATGGCAAGGGAGCATTCCCGGTGCCCTTCAGGACAACGGGGCGGAGAACTGGGTGAATTTTCACCGGGACAGATGGTGAAGGAATTTGATGAAGTTGTGTTCAGCGAGGAAGTTGGAGTGGTTTGGAGGATATAATATTATTATGGATGGAAAAAAAAGATTAAATATAACGCAAGGCCTTAAAGTCAAGATAGTATTAAAGCAAGACCAAAAAAGTGGTAAATTAACCGAAGGAGTTGTCAAAGATATCTTGACAAATTCTCCTTCACATCCTCATGGCATAAAAGTAAGATTAGATAGTGGAGATGTAGGACGAGTCAAAGAGATATGCAGATGACACTTTACATTGACGGTGACGCTTTCTCAAACCTGCTAAAACCAATTTTAGCGTTCTATGAAATAAAGTAATATTTTTATGGATGAACTGATGCTATTTACGGATGGTAGTGTGAATACTCATTCAAATATTGGATATGGAGCTTACCTGGTTGTGCCTGAAGATGGACTTTCGTTGGGTTCGTTGAGGACGAGTGTGAAAGTGAGGGCATTTGAGCATACATCTTCAACGAAAATAGAATTGCAGACTTTATTATGGGCGCTAAGCGATATTCAAGCATTGGGGAGTAGAGTGATTGTGTATACGGATTCTCAAAACATCATGAGTTTACAGGAGAGACGTGATCGATTTGAGCAAAATGATTATCGTTCAAAGAAAAATAAGCGCCTCAACAATTATGAGCTGTATCAGGAATTTTATAGAATGACCGATCAGTTGGACTGTGAATTTGTTAAAGTGCGTGGACATCGGGTATCGAATCAAAAAGATGATATTGATAGGCTTTTTACACTTGTGGATAGAGCTTCAAGGAATGCGCTGAGAGGAAATAATCGATGACCTGTTGTTTTCAACAAATTAATATGCGATTAAATCTTCGAATGTCCTTTGCCGATGCCTGACCCCTTGTCCTTTTTTTCAGATTTTTCAGCTTTCTTTTGATATGTAGGCCCGAGACTTTAATTAAGACTTTAAGCCTATTCTATATTTGCGCCGACAACAGCGGCCATCTGCATCATGTTGATTGTCTGGCCTTCTTTCAGCCCTGTAAGGTCCGTGACCTTGCCTGATTTGCTTGTGGATTTTGTGTTTTTGAAGATCGGGAGCAATTTAGCATCAGCCACAATGAACTTGCCTGCGTTCTCAGGCTTTCCATTTTCAGTCTTTGTCTGAAGTTTATTCGCTTTAATATAGTCCCATAGTTTTTTGGTGATCTCTGTTCTGGGAAGCTCGGTTGCTCCCAGAAAATCCGCCAGTTCATTTTTCAGCTTTACCGGTTTACTCAATCCTTTTGCTTCTGCCATTTTTAACTCCTTTATATTTAGATTTAAATGAAATTATCTCCGGGGCAGGAATTTTCCAATCGTTCCTATATTTTCCCATCGATCAGCTAAAGTTACCCGTAAGTTTACTACAAAGTGGCTAAATATTGCTAATCTTTTCGGCAGAACTCGTTTGATTGCTCAATGGGCCCCTGTTAAATTCCTTCTGAGCAAAATCCTCTATCAGGCGGAGCGCCCTGCCGAAATCCTCCCGGGCCACTTCATTTATGATTACCAGCCCCATCATGCACCCGCCGGCAAATGCGGAAAAAAAAGCTTCCTCCGCATTGTCATGATCCAATGACTCAATATATCCGGTCATTAACTCAACATCCTGCTCACTCGGGTCGGCAACCTCGGACACCTGCTCTCTCCCCAGTTCCATAAGGTGCATGGCAAAATCATGGGGAGACAGATCGTGATCAAGTTTTTCAAGATTCTTCATGATCTTACGGTAATCAGGAAGGATTGTTGTGCAAAAATTAAATACTACTTCATCGGGTATCGTGTGTGAATTCATTTCATTGTTCTCCTCTATATATATTATGACTCGGCAGCAACAAATGCTATTTGAGTACCAGCGCGCTGAATTATTACAGTCCTATCAAGGGGTCAGAGGGCAGACCACTTGATAAGTATTTTTTATCTGAAGCGTCATGCTAAGAAATTTGACACTACCCACTTCTTGGCTTCTTTTTCCAATTTTGTCATACACCTTCTTTCTGTGGATAATACCATGAATGCGTACTTCATTTTTTACTACTTTAAATACTACCCGGCAATCCCCTACCCTAAGTTTCCAGTATCCCTTGAGGGTCTTTCTCAAAGGCTCTCCATACATGTGCGGTTCCGTGGTTAGTCGGATCTTAATAGCTTTTTTAATGCGGCTTTTGATCTTTTTATTTAAGGCCGGGATATCGACGTCTTTTACATCAGGATGATATCTGAGTTCAAATGGCAACGCTACCAGGCCTCTTCATGTTTTAAGGCCTTTGATTTACGGAAGGTTTTTCCCCTGGCATAGGCAAAAGAAGTGAGTGCCACATCTTCCTGTATCTCAAGGGCTTCCCTGATCAGGTCACGGGCTTTCAGCGACAAAGATACGCCATCACGGTCGGCCAGTTCTTCAACAGTTGTAAAGGGGTTCTTCAAGGATAATGTTTATTCTTGGTTTCGTTGTTGGCATGTTGACCTCTTTATAAAAATGTAACATATGTGAGACACCTAATGCGAACAGGGTTCGTGTGGAGGGTATGCGGAAACGGGGACAAGAAGAGTGCTTGCTGTAATAAGCGGAGGATCGGGACGATCACGGAATCATAACTGATAGGGGTCGTACCTTGACAATGGACGGTTTGTGTTGAAATCCATTAAACTCCTTTTGCTTTTTTTCTATGAAGGTGTCCCGACCCCTTGCGACCCACTTGAGTTCGGGCGAGGAGAATACTGTTAGATCGTCTCTCATGTTTTCGTCCCTGTAGCTTCCTGAACCCATTCGTAGAACTTTGTCTTCGGAAGCGGGTTATCCATCCAGGACTGGTCGGGTTCTGGATCCTGGATGACTTCTTCGACGGATTTGAGTCGTAGCATAGGCTTTGAACTGATGTGTCCTTTGCCCGTCACCCATCGAACTTGCCGGGCCTCCTGTATGCCGCGGACTATGAGGTTGGTCATCTGGCAATCACCGAGGCAGTAGTCCATTACCTCCTGATGATTTCCTGCACGCCATTGCTTTGGTGCGTCCGCGCCGTCCATGAGTTTCTTTTGCGGGATGCCCAGTCCTTCTGTATGCTTTCGCGGTCCACGCACTCTTGTTTCTTGCAGGACCGGTCGCGGCATCAACACGTAGAGCTATATAAAACCAGTTAATTAAGGGCTATACAATGTTAAATTAACGTTATTTTGACATTGTTGCGTTAATTTGGTATACTCTCTATATGGCAACAACAAAACCTGTAAGAAACGAAATCTCTGCTCTCAAAAACAAATATGACCGGCTAAGCAAGGGCAAAGAATCCTTACTTGAAATTATTGACGAGTCCGAGCTTTCTGAAAGTGTTTTCAACTCAAACGCTATTGAGAATTCAACTCTTACATTAAGGGAGACAGAGCGCATTCTGCTTGAGATGGAAGTTTCCCGCAATGTTTCAGTACGTGAAGTTTTTGAAGCAAAAAACCTCGCACGTGTGATGGAGTATGCCGGAAGCAAAGCATTGGAATCGGAACTTTCCATGGATATTATTCTGTTATTGCATAAAATGCTGATCAGTAATATCAATGATGCAATCGCAGGGCGTTTCCGTACCACGGGCGAATATGTCCGCGTTGGAACGCATATCGCTCCGGCTCCTGAAAACGTCGAACAAATGATTGAGACGATTCTGCTGGATTTTTCTGCAGACCACGATAACTACTTTGCCGACAAGATCGCAAAATCCCATTTGGATTTTGAAACAGTACATCCTTTTTGCGACGGTAACGGCAGAATGGGACGCGTAATCATCAACTTTCAGCTCATGAGATATGGTTTCCCCCGTATTATTCTTCGGGATAAAGAGAAGCGGATTTATTATGCAGCATTCAGTGAATACCACGATTCAAAAAAAACAAAGACGATGGAGAAGATTATAACGCTCTCCCTGATTGAATCACTTCATAAAAGGATTGCCTATCTTCACGGCGATGATATAACAACTCTTGCAGATTTCGCAAGAGCGCAGAAGAAATCGATCAACACTCTGCTTAACGCTGCCCGCAGACAATCAATTCCGGCTTTCCGCGAAAAAGGCGTTTGGAAAATCGGAGATTATAAACTATGATCGAACCGGTAACTCGGGTGAATTCATGAAATTTGAGAAGTACCGGATATCAGAAACAATTAAAAAGAACCTTGCCCTGATGGGTTTCAACAGGTCTACGAACATACAGTTCAAGTCCATCCCCTCAATCCTGAAAGGCGAAGACGTCCTGGCAATTGCACAGACCGGGACCGGGAAGACGGCTGCTTTTGCGATTCCCCTCGTTGACATGATCCACAGGGAGAAGAGCAGCAGGCGGTCCTATGGGATCAAGTGCATTGTCATGGTCCCCACGCGTGAACTGGCAATGCAGATCGGGGAGGTCTTTGAAAAGCTTGCGCGGCACACGAAGGTCAAGACCTTTGCTTTGTACGGCGGGGTTGAGCAGGACCCGCAGATTAAAAAGCTCCAGGACGGGATCGACGTACTTATTGCGACCCCGGG
>BDTO01000067.1 GCA_002897855.1 bacterium BMS3Bbin05 | reverse complement strand
CAGGGAGAAACAGATAAAAGGCTGGTCAAGAAGAAAAAAAGAGGCTATAATCGCTGGAGATTATGAAGAGTTGGTAAAATTACCCTTCGACAAGCTCAGGGTGACAGTTTTTACTCACAGGGTGACAAAAAAAGCGACAGGCCTGAAATAACGGTAGCCGAAGGGCTCAGGGTGACAGTAATTTACCCACAGGGTGACAGTAATTTACCCACAGGGTGACAGTTTTTACTCTCAGGGTGACAGTAATTTACTCTCAGGGTGACAGTTTTTACTCTCAGAGTGATAGTTTTTACTCTCAGGGTGATAGTTTACCCATTTGAAATGAGAAAGAAGCAAAATATTTTTATTTTGTCATACCTGTCCGGAACAACCGTACACGCAAGGCGGAATGCTTCATGGCGAACCGTTTAAACAGTTTGAACCGTTTGAATGGTATTTAACAAGGAGTCATTATTATGTTTTTTCGACACACCACCTTGCGTGTAATGTGTAATACTGAAATGTTTTGGACAGCAGTGATATTTTGTAAATTATGAGAGAGTGTCGTTTTATTTCTGATATAATTGTTATATGTTGAAATTTACGCCGAATGCCTTAAAGATACTGAAAGCACGTTATCTGCTTAAGGATGATGATGGCAGGGTTATTGAGACACCCGCTGAAATGTTCAGAAGGGTAAGCAGGACGGTTGCCGAAGCAGAGAGGCTGTATGATGAAAATGTATTGTTCTGGGAGGATAAATTTTATGAACTCCTGTCTTCTTTAAGATTTCTTCCCAATTCGCCGACTCTTATGAATGCCGGGAAAGAGATAGGCCAGCTTGCGGCGTGTTTTGTGCTTCCTGTCGAAGACTCCATGAAAGGTATATTCGACACACTCAAGAATGCTGCGCTCATTCTGCAGAGCGGAGGCGGAACGGGTTTCTCGTTTTCAAGATTAAGGCCGAAGGAGGATGTGGTTCATTCAACAGGAGGGCTTTCAAGCGGGCCGGTTTCCTTCATGAGCATTTACAACAGGGCTACTGATGTAATCAGGCAGGGGGGCGCCCGGCGTGGGGCAAACATGGGTATTCTAAGGGTTGATCATCCCGACATAGTTGAATTCGCAAGGTCAAAGAGAGATTGTTATGAACTCTCCAATTTTAATATATCCGTTGCTGTTACGGACGAATTCATGAATGCTCTTAAAAAAGATGAAAAGTATGAGCTCAGGAATCCGAGGACAGGGAAGAGTGCAGGTTTTATAAGGGCAGCCGATGTTTTTAACGAAATCGTGGAAAGCGCCTGGCTGACCGGAGACCCCGGGCTTGTGTTTATAGACAGGATTAACAGGGATAACCCGACACCGCAATTCGGTGAGATAGAGAGCACCAATCCCTGCGGTGAACAGCCCTTGCTGCCTTATGAGGCATGTATCCTCGGTTCCCTTAACCTTTCGATTTATGTCGGAAATTCGGTTCTTGAATCTGATGCCGGTAGTCCATACGTGAATTTTGACGCTCTCGGGAATGATGTACGCACAGCTGTAAGATTCCTTGACGACTGTATCGATGTTAACAAGTATCCCCTGCAGGACATAGAGCAGATGCACAAGGGAAACAGGAAGATAGGTCTGGGGGTTATGGGATGGGCGGATATGCTGGTTCTAATGGGTATACCCTATGTCTCGAAAAAGGCACTCAAGCTGGCTGAAGACGTCATGAAGTTTATAAATACAACATCTAAAGATGAATCTGAACATCTGGGGCAATTGAAGGGGCTTTTCCCGAACTTTTATGGTTCGGTTTATGACAGGGACGATATGCCCAGGGTCAGGAATGCAACTACAACCACTGTTGCGCCGACCGGTACACTCTCGACAATTGCAGATTGCTCCAGTGGTATAGAACCCTATTTTGCACTATCTTACAGAAGGTACGTACTTGAGACAGAGCTTCATGAAGTCAACAGGTATTTCTTCAGTGTTGCAAAGATGATGGGATTTTACTCAAAGGACCTTGAAGATGAAGTTATCAGTAACGGAACCCTCAGAGGTATAAAAAATGTACCCCGAAAAATCAAGAAGCTCTTTAAGACAGCGCATGAGATCAATTACAGGATACATATCGAGATGCAGGCGGTGTTCCAGAAGTATACGGATAATGCGGTTTCAAAGACCATCAATATGCCGCGGAGTGCAAAAAAAGAGGACATAGCCGATGCATTCATGATGGCCTATGAGAAGGGCTGTAAGGGTATTACGGTTTTCAGGTATGGTGGAAAGAAGGCCGGGACAATGGTCAGGTTTAGTGATGTTGATTGAACGGCTGAGTATGCTTACATTAACAGCTTTATACGTTATTGCCCTGTAGTTATGATATAATTTATTGTTATTAATAGATTTTGGAGGTATTCATAATGATTCTCGGTGTAAATATCGACCATGTTGCAACTCTCAGACAGGCAAGGCTTGGAGACGAGCCGGATCCTGTAATGGCTGCTACCCTTGCCGTTCTTGGCGGTGCGGATGGCATTACTCTTCATCTTCGTGAGGACAGGAGACATGTAAATGACAGGGATCTGCGTATCCTGCGTGAAGTTGTAAGGGTTGAGCTTAATTTAGAGATGGCGGCGACCGACGAGATTATAGCTATAGCGATTGATACCGGGCCTGACATGGTTACCATAGTGCCTGAAAAACGCCGGGAACTTACAACCGAAGGAGGTTTGGACCTTAAATCCAATCTTAACAATCTTAAGGAATCAGTAAAGAAATTAAAAGATAATCAAATACCTGTAAGCCTGTTTATTAACCCGGATGTTACAGATGTAGATCGTGCCAAGGAGACCGGGGCGGATATGGTGGAGATTCATACGGGCCCTTATGCCAGTGCACGGGGAGAGGAGCGCGAGGCAGAGGCCGGAAAAGTGGAAGATGCAATTAAAAGGGCGCTGTCTAATGGCCTGGCGGCAAATGCCGGCCATGGACTGGATTATTTTAATGTAAAACCTGTTGCGTCCATTGACGGGTTGAGGGGACTATATATCGGCCACAGTATTGTCTCAAGGGCAGTGCTTGTTGGTTTTGAAAAGGCTGTAAGACATATGAGAGAATTGATAGATAGAGCGGGATGATATACGGTATCGGTGTTGACATAGTCAAGATAAGCAGAATCCAGGATGCTGTTGAACGCTGGGGAGATGAATTTCTCAGGAAGGTCTATACTGCGAATGAGATTCAGTACTGTTATACAAAACATGTTCCTTTCCTGTCGCTTGCAGTGAGATTTGCTGCCAAGGAAGCGCTTATCAAGGCGATATCCTCCGAGATCAAGGTGTCATTAAGGGATATAGAGGTGGTAACCTCGGATGTGGGCAGGCCTTACCTGAGATTTTACGGAATGTTGAAGAATTTCCTGTCTGAAAGGAATATCAGCGGCGTTCATTTGAGCCTGAGCCATGAAAAAGAATTCGGCATAGCGTCGGTAGTACTGGAGGGGATGAATAATGTCTCTGAAGGGTAATATTAAATCCATGGGAGTTATCGATCTGTTTCAGTGGATAGAGATTAACCGGAAGACGGGAGTGCTGGTTATGGCACAGGAAAAGATAGAAAAATGCTTCTGTTTCAGAGAAGGAAGGATAATATTTGTGTCATCAAGGAAAGAGGGTGAAAGACTCGGAGAGTTCCTTTCAGACAATGGTAACATAGATGAGGAAAGCATGAAAAATGCCCTTTTTAAAAGCAGGGACATCGGCATTCCGTTTACCCTGTATCTTATTGACAACAGGATTGTCCCGAAGGAGTTTCTTATGGTTGCAATAGAACAGTTGGCCGGTATCCTGTTCAGCGATATGCTTGACTGGAAAAGAGGCTATTTTGAGTTTATTGAAGGACTTCCGGACATTGTTTCGAACGGACCTGTACATCTAAATACAAGTTATCTCATGTTTGAGACGGTGAGAAAACATAATGAGAAGATGAAGGAAAAAGACAAACAGTGAAAGTAGTAACTGCGGACCAGATGAGAAGCATCGACGGGCGGACAATAAAAGACTTTGGAGTCTCATCATCTGTGCTTATGGAGAGAGCCGGAGAGGCCGTTGCCGAGAGGATTACGGATATTTTTGAAAAGAAGCCGGTTGTCATTATTTCGGGAGGAGGTAATAATGGAGGAGACGGTATAGTAGCGGGCAGGATTCTCAGTAACAGGGGCTGGGATGTAAGGGGCCTGCTCCTTATAAAAGAAGACAGGCTGAGCCCCGACTGTCTTTCACAGTACAGGATTGCAAAAGACATGCGCCTTAATATTGAGTTCAGGGATAAAATAACCGCAACGGATATAAGGCATTCAATAATAGTGGATGCCCTGCTGGGGACGGGTCTGAACAAACCGGTGCAGGGGTCTCTACTCAGCGCAATTATTGCAATAAACGGATCGGACTCTCCCGTTATATCAGTGGATATGCCCTCCGGTATCTCTTCGGATTCAGGACAGATTCTTGGCCAGGCCGTAAATGCCGATTATACAGTTACATTTGGTCTTCCAAAGATCGGGCATTTTCTTCATCCGGGGGCCGATTGTACGGGGAAGCTTTTTGTCGAGGATATCGGGTTCCCATCTTTTCTTACGGGATCAGATGATCTGAATCGTAATATTGCGGATCTGGATACTGTGCAGCGTATTCTTAAGGTAAGGGACAAAAATACGCACAAGGGCAACTATGGACACGTGTTTGTAATCGCAGGTTCCGAAGGGAAGACCGGCGCTGCAATCCTTGCATCCAGGGCCTGTATGCGGTCTGGGGTCGGTGCGGTGACAATGGGGGTGGCTGACAATATCTTTGGTACAATACAATCCAGGGCCCTTGAGGAGATGACGATACGTTTGCCCTCGAGCTCTGAAGATCATTTGAATGAGGTTGCATCAAAAAAGGCGCTTGATTTCATAAACAGCCGTGCCGATGCAGTGTTGCTGGGTCCGGGACTCGGGGTGAACGATGACGTTGTGAAGTTTGTTCGGCAGATATTACTTAAATCTGAAAAGCCGTTACTTGCAGATGCTGACGGACTTAACTGCATTGCTCGTATGCCGGGCATTCTGAGAGACGCAAAGGCCGGGGTTATTCTTACGCCCCATCCGGGCGAGATGAAGAGGCTTATGGCCGAAGAGTATCCTGACATTACTCCGGAAGATATAAACGGAAACAGGGTGGAGATTGCTGAGAGGTTTGCGTCCGGAAACGGGGTTGTCTGTGTGCTGAAGGGGGCACCTGCGGTGGTTGCTTCACCCGGTGGAGAGGTTTACATAAATACTACCGGGAATCCGGGGATGGCGACTGCAGGTTCCGGGGATGTGCTGTCAGGCATTATTTCCGGTTTAATGGCTCAGAAGTATGGAATGCTCTATTCAGCGGTGTGCGGTGTGTATATACATGGGCTTGCCGGAGACCTGGCCGCGGATGAACTGGGTGAATACTCTCTTGTCGCAGGAGATATAATCAGGTATCTGCCGAAGGCATTCGGCAGGGTAATGGCTTGCAGGATCGTATCTTGAGCAGGATAATAAGTCCCGGTATCTTCAGACGAAGTAAAATTAAGGCTTTTTTTACCACAAAGAAAAGCGCTTCGGCCGGCCGTACCATTTCCGCGCTGACCGATATCCCTGAAAACAGGATTTATAAACCTGTTCAGAAACATACTGACAATGTAATTGTCGTCGGGTATGATATGAAGCCAAGAGTAGCTGATGCAGTCTTGACCAGGCGGAAGGGCATACTTGTGGGAGTATCTGTTGCGGACTGCGTGCCAGTGCTTGTATATGATCCTGTAAGGATGGTTTGTGGATCTGTCCATGCAGGATGGAGGGGAACGGCAAAAGGGATTTTGAAGAATACCCTCGATGTCATGACAGGAGAATTTTTCTCGAATCCGTCGGATATTATTATGGCCATCGGTCCGGCTATAAGATGGTGTTGTTACAGCGTCGGCATTGAAGTGCTTGAATCGGTTATGTCCTCAACGGGTGATGGAGATTATCATACTAAAAGTGGAAACAGGATATGTCTTGATCTCTCTTCCGCCAACAGGCAGCAGGCTTTGAGCATGGGGGTTGATGAATCAAAGATATGGATGAGCGACGAGTGTACATACTGCTATCCTGAAAGATATTATTCTTACAGATATTCAAGAGGTTCGATGGGAAGACAGGGCGGATTTATCGGCATGTTTACAGATTAGGATTTACGTCGTAACGGCACGGAAAATATCGAAATCCGCTCTGTTCTGCACCGCTTATAGCCGGATTTGAGTTATAATAGGCGGAAGGATAGGCTTAAAGAATATATTCAGCTATGTATGAACAATAACAAGCTGACAAGCTCAATGGCTCAGTGGCAAATAAAGAAAAAACTTTTTGGCCACAGACGGACACGGACTAAAGGCGGACATAGGCTGAAGACTTAAAAAAAAGGCTGAAAAGAAAAATAATGGAGATTCATGGTTTTAAAATAAAAAGAAAGATTCTTTTAAAAAAGTCTGTGAGAGTCTGTGGCAAAAGGTTTTTTATCTTTGTGTCTACATGGCTATATTACTCACGGAAATACCGAAAACCAATATTTAATGAATAATGGAGGTCTAATGGTTAAGGCAAGGGATATTATGAGGAAAGAAGTTATTACCGTAAGCCCTGAAACATCTGTAGAAGATCTGGGCCGGATGTTCATCGACAATGACATAAGCGGCGCACCGGTTATCGATGAAAACGGTGAGCTTTATGGCATCGTTACGGAAAATGACCTGATCAGCCGGAACAAAAAATTTCATATCCCTACAGTATTGAGGATATTTGATGCGTTAATTCCTCTTGAAAGCACGTCCAGCGTTGAAAAAGAGATCAGAAAGATGACGGCCTCAAAGGTTGGGGAGATATGTTCCAGGGATGTTGTAACCATTGACGGAGAAACGACACTGGCTGAAATGGCAACACTCATGAGCGAAAAAAAGATACACCTGCTGCCGGTTGTCGAGGGTAAAAAAATAGTAGGGATTGTAGGTAAGAAGGAGTTAATCCGGAGCGTTTCCGGTGCAACTTAGCAGTTCGGGTCCCGACGAAACATTTTTGATCGGGAGAAAGCTCGGACGGTTTTTGAAGAATGGTGATATGGTCTGCTTTTATGGAGAGATAGGCGCAGGCAAGACAGCGATGATAAAGGGAATTGCCTCTGCTTTCGGTATTGAAGAAAGGGAAGTAACCAGTGCCAGTTTTACTATCATTGCGGAATACGATACGTCTCCCCCTTTCTGCCACGTGGACCTGTACAGGCTGGAGGACGATGCAGACGTTTATGATACAGGCCTTTATGATTATCTGGATAAGGACGGAGTAACGGTTATTGAATGGGCCGAAAGGCTGGAAGATGTTCCCGAAAATGCGATTACGGTCAGGATTGATATAACAGGAGACAGAGAGAGAAAAATAGAGATAGAAGGTATAAATGAAAAAGATTGGAATAATATGCAAGAGCGGTAAGCCCGAGCCTCCCGAGATACTCCGTGAAATCCTGCCTTACATGAAGGAGAAGGGGTTTGAGCTGTTTATTGATGAAGATGCGGCAGAGATGCTTAATATGAAAGGGTATTCGCGCGCAGAAATACCGGATCTGGTCGACGCTGTAATCGTGCTTGGCGGTGACGGTACGATGCTTTCGGTGGCAAGGCTGGTAGCCCACAAGGATATACCTATCCTTGGAGTGAATATCGGTGGGCTCGGTTTTATTACGGAGGTCAACCGTTCCGGGATGAAGGAAGCCATAGACAAGATGCTGGTGGAGAAATGCTCTGTGGAAGAGAGGCTCATGCTGCAGGTGCACATTCACAGGCATGGAGAAAAGATATCGGATTACCTGGTATTGAATGATGTCGTAATTAATAAAGGTGCCCTTGCAAGGATTATAGAGCTTGAGACCTTTATCGACCACCAGTATGTGACTACTTACAGGTCTGATGGCTTGATAGTGTCTACTCCTACCGGGTCTACTGCTTATAATCTCTCCGCCGGCGGGCCGATAATCTATCCCACCATGAATTCTGTGGTGATCACGCCGATATGTCCACATACATTGACGAACAGGCCGATAGTTATAGGTGACGGTTCGATGGTTGAGATAATATTGCGGTCCGACAGTGAAGACGTTTTCCTGACACTTGACGGCCAGGTGGGTTATTCCCTCAGAAAAGGTGACCTCATTGAAATAGGTAAATCAGGCCATAAAACAAGGTTGCTGGTACCATGTGAGAAGAATTATTACAACATATTGAGGACCAAGCTCAGATGGGGTGAGAGATAGATGAGTTCCATAAACAGGGATGAACTGCGTCTGGTTCTTGAATTTTATCGTAATATGGGATTAAGCAGCATATATATGGATGAATTCCGGGATGAAAAATCGGGCAAAACGGTTGGTGTGGAAGAAAAAACTGAAGCCCTTGAAGATCTTAGAAAAAATATAATCGGTGACTGCAGGAAATGCCGGTTGCATGAGGGTAGAAAAAATATTGTCTTCGGGGAGGGCAACCCCGATTGTGAGATTATGTTTATAGGCGAGGGTCCCGGCGCCGACGAGGATATACAGGGGAGACCGTTTGTGGGTAAGGCGGGGCAACTACTGACGAACCTGATTAAAAAAATGGGATCCGACCGGAATGATGTTTATATAGCTAATATAGTCAAATGCCGTCCCCCGGGTAACAGGAATCCTCTTCCTGATGAGGCCCGGACATGCATGGTTTTTTTGAAAAGACAGATTGAAATAATCAGTCCAAAAGTTATAATGGTTCTCGGCAATGTTGCGCTTCAGAACCTTCTGGGTACAGACATGCGCATAACGAAGGTCAGGGGTAAATTCCACGATTATAACGGCATCAAGGTAATGCCTACATTCCATCCTTCATATCTCCTTCGTAGTCCGAAGGATAAATGGCTTACATGGGAAGATGCAGTTGCCGTACTTAAATACCTGGGCAAAGAAATAGAAGATCAACCTGCTGCCGGTAGAAGGGCATAGTTTTAGATCAAGTCTTCTATGGATATTCATTCTGGACGGGGTCGACGCGGTATAATTTTAAAACTATGAGGAAAATATTCAAGCCTGTTGATATACTTTCTATTGCGTTTATTCTGTTCTTATCTGCGATTGTAGTGGTTTTTTCCCGTTCCGTTCCAAAACCGGGATGGCTTTTAGCCCTTTATTTTGTTCTCATTATGACTGTAATAAGTCTTGCAATGTACGATGTAAAGTCCGACACCTGGAAACCGGTAACATATCTCCATGCATTTCTTCCGGTAGTCCTTGTATCCCTGATATTTAACAGCCTTGGGGATATCATACCATTCGTCCGGCCGCATTACTATGATGATCTGTTGATCCGAATTGACTATTTAATGTTCGGTGCCAATCCTACAATCTGGCTGGAGCGCTTTATTCATCCTGTGCTCACGGATATCCTCCAGTTTGCATATATCAGTTACTATCTGATCCCGCTTGCTCTGGGTATTGTTCTAATCGTCAGGAAGAGATACAAGGTATTCGATGAGGCTGTCTTCGGAATTGTTCTGTGCTTTTACCTTTCATATATAGGCTATATTCTTGTCCCGGCGGTGGGTCCCCGGTATTCCATGGTACATCTGCAGACAACCGGGCTCGATGCGAATTATTTTATCCTGTCCATACAGAGACTGCTTAATTTGCTTGAACACAACAAGACCGATGCCTTTCCCAGCGGACACACAGCTATTGCACTTATGACGGTTTACTATGCATGGAAATCGGGTGAAAAGGGGCTTAATATATTTCTGATTCCGCTCGTATGCGCTCTTATGTTCTCAACCGTTTATTTGCGATACCATTATGTGATCGATGTCATTGCAGGTGTTGCTCTTACGGCGATTACCATACTCATTGCACCGCGAATGTACCGGATGCTCGATAACCGGGCAGGATAGATCTTTATACGATTTTCTTCTCGTAAATCCTGTATTTTTTGTACAGCCTGCCGCCCATCATCTCGCAGCCCCTCTGCATCAGGACATTATCTTCGAGTATCCATGACATTTCCGTCCTGTTGTATCCCATTTTTACTGCTGCCCTGAATGCCTCAAGATAGAGCAGCCCCTCAATTCCCTTTTTGCGATATTTCTCCTTAACTCCGAGGGTCATTCCCCTGATGCCGGTAATCTTCCTTGAATACCAGAAAAATTTTACAAGACCGGTCAGCCCGAGACGGCCGTTCAAATGGGACAGAACCTGGTTATAGTCCGGTACGACCATGAAAAATGCAGCGGGGTCGCCATTTACCTCTGCAATAATCAGCAATTCCTGAACGAGCAGGGGTTTCAGCCTCTTTGCCATGGAATTTATCTCTTCATCGGTCATTGGAACAAAGCCCCAGTTTCGGGCCCATGCAGAATTGTAGATGTCCTTGATAATGTTCAACTCTTTGTCAAACTTCTTAATGTCTGCATGGCGTACGGTAAGCCCGGTAATTTTTTTCCTGATGCCGCCCGATATCCTTTCGAGCCGCTCGATGGCCTTCACCTCATCGGGGATTACCAGATATGCATAGAGATCCTTTGCCTTTACAAAGCCGCTGCGATGCATGTAATCCAGATAGTATCCGGGTGTATAGGGCATCATGATCATGGGAGGAGAGTCAAAACCCTCGAGCAGGAAACCACATTCGTCATTTGTGGACGGGTTCATTGGCCCGCGCATTGTCTCCATGCCGTACTTCTTAATCCAGCATGAAGCGGCCGAGAGAAGCCCTTCGGATATGGCGGGATCAGGCATGCATTCGAAAAACCCGAAAAACCCGGCTTTCTCGCCCTGAAAATTATTATTATTCCGGTCGATGATTGCCGCTATCCTGCCAACGTACTCACCATTTTCTTTTGCCAGGAAATATGCTGCCTCAGCGTGTCTGAAGAAGGGATTACTATCGCCCAGGATGAATTTCATCTCCCTTATGAGCGGAGGAACCCAGTTGGGATTACCCTCATACACCTTCCATGGGAAGAGTATGAAGCTGTTCATTCCCTTACTGTCGCTGACGGTTTCTATTTCCATGTCGGCAATAGTTAAATAATTCCCAGTTTCTTCCCTGCCTTCTCAAAAATATCCAGGACGAGGTCAAGTTGCCCGGTTGTATGTGTTGCCATGTAACTTGTTCTGATCAAAGACCTCCCCTGAGGCACTGCCGGAGGTACGACGGGGTTGACAAAGACTCCTTCCTCGCTGAGAATTTTCCACATCATAAATGTATGCTCCATATCGACCATAACGAGAGGTACTATGGGTGTTTCAGCTGCGCCGGTATCATATCCCATTTCCCTGAAGGCATTTATCATCTTGTTGGTATTTGCCCAGAGTCGCTCCCTTCTCCCGGGTTCTTTATCTATAATATCAAGAGCCGCTATGACCGAGGCGACCGACGCGGGCGGCGAGCTGGCCGAAAAGATAAGAGGCCTTGCATTGTGTTTCATGTAATGTATTACATCTTCATTTGCAGCGGCAAATCCTCCGATAGATGCAAGGGACTTGCTATAGGTTCCCATTATTATATCCACTTCATCCTCAAGTCCGAAGTGTTCTGCAGTACCACGGCCGGTTTTCCCGAGTACCCCTATGCCATGGGCATCATCAACCATAATTCTCGATCCGTGTTTTTTGCAAAGAGCTACGATATCGGGAAGGGGCGCAATATCTCCCTCCATACTATACACGCCGTCAACTACGACAAGCTTTCCCCTGTCGGCATATTCAATGAGCAGCTTTTCAAGACTCTTTAAATCGTTATGCCTGAATTTTTTTGTCTCGGCAAACGACAATCTGCATGCATCGATAATGCTGGCGTGGTCGAGTTTGTCAACAAACACGACATCATTTTTGCCGGCGAGAGATGAGATAATACCGAGATTAGTCTGGTAGCCTGTAGAGAAGGCGAGAGCGGTATCTTTCCGGAAAAAAGAAGCAAGTTTTTCTTCGAGTCGGACATGGATATCCAGGGTGCCGTTGAGGAATCGTGAACCCGCGCACCCGCACCCGTATTTTTTTACGGCTTCAATGGCCGATTCTTTTATTTTCGGATGATTGGTAAGTCCGAGATAATTATTGGAACCGAGCATGATCATTTTTTTACCTTCCACTATCACTTCCGGGTCCTGGGCTGATTCAAGTATGCGGAAGTACGCATAAAAACCTGCTGCCATAATCTCTTTTGCTGCTGTATATGTTCTGCACTTCTCAAAAATATCCAATACAGATACCTCCATAGCTGTCCTGTAATATATAAGGATATGTATTATAGCAATAGGGATGTCTTTTGAGGCAAAAAAACTTGCCGGTCAATGGATTCCTGTGTTTAAACGTCATGGAAAAATGGTACATTTGCTGAGAGTTCAGATCCATCCGTTCTCCCTGTACCATTTCCATGTCTTCTCGAGGCCGTATTTCAGCGGATAAACGGGCCTGAAACCCAGATCATCCTTTATCTTGCCGATATCCCCAATCCAGTATTTCTGTATGGCTTCCCTGACCTTCTGCCTGTTTGTAATGGTCGGTTTTCCTGTTACAAGCCCAACAAATTCTGAGAATAATCCGATCAGATAGGCAATTGCATAAGGAATTCTTATGTTGCGTGCCGTTACCTGCCCCGTAAGAAGCATTAACTGTCTGAACTCTGACCAGGAATAGTATCTGTCTTCCGAGACAAAATAAATACTGCCCGACGGAACATGTTTTTTTAATGCAAGCAGCAGGACGGTTATCAAATCTCCAACATAACATGGTGCAATAAATCTCTCCCCCCCCATAATTTCGAGTGTCACTCCTCTTGCCGCCCAGCGAAAAAGTTCATACATATCCCTGTCCCTTGGGCCGTATACTGCAGATGGACGAAAAATTACAGTGGGACACTGATCCTTGAGGTTCAGTATTTCTTCTTCGGCCATGAGTTTACTCCTGCCGTAATCAGATACCGGATGGGGTGTATCCGTATCTCTTACAGGTGTTCCGTTATTACTGGGACCGGCTGCAGCAAGACTCGATAAGTAAATAAATTTTCTTAACCCGGGATTATGACGGATACATGCTCTCAGAATGTTCCTGGTGCCTATATGATTTACCCTGTAGTAATCCGTGATATGTCTTGCCTTGGTCAGGCCCGCAAGATGAAAAACAGTGGAAGCGTCTTTTACAGCAGGGGGAAGAGTTTCCGGTTCGGTGCAATCGCCTTCTATCAGGCGCACACTCAATCCCTTGAGCCAGCGCAGATTCCCGGTATCACGTACAAGACAGGTTACAGGGTAACCGTCACTGATCAGCGATTCAACGAGGTGGCTGCCGATGAAACCGGTACCACCTGTAACCAGAACATTATGAGAGGCACGTATATCCATGTTTTCAGCACATTATTCAATCAGACTGAATCCGTATCATAAACAATATTTTTATCCCGGCATGCCCCGACTTTGTCGGGACGGGGCTCCGGCTACAGTACAATGAACTGTTTGCATAACAAGACATGCAGGCAAAATTGGTGCCCTAATTAGAGTCTGTCCATAAAGTCAGTCTCTCTATCCGTCATTTCCCGACTTAGTCGGGGAATCTATTCTTTTCAATAAGTTCCGGATGCCGGATTACAGATTTCGAGCATGACAAAAACAAAAAACGGCAATTTATACACAGACACTAATTAGAGTCAGTCCATAAAGACAGTCCCTCTACCTGTCATTCCGGCAGTCCTTAAGCCGGAATCTATTCTTTTCAATAAGTTCTGAATGCCAGATTACAGACTTCGGGCATGACAAAAATAAAAAACGGCAATTTATACCCAAACTTTAATTATAGCTTTATACATTAAGATATCACAATTTCTTTGTTGGGAGAACTGCCGGAGCCGTAAGGAACGCCCCGTAAGATAGTATTATGTAATAAAAGCGATCGCAATGTGATATTTTCGTGATCTCCCGAAGCCGAAATAAAATATTTCGACCTGAATCAGGTTTATAAGATTACATTAAAAGATTGCCAATCCTGAAATAGGTCAGAACGCTATTTTTTTCTCTTCCATTTTTGACTTCAGAAGTTTTCCAAGACTTCCCATTCCATCAGATGATTTATGTTCCTCTTTAACTTTATTTTTGTAAGTTTCAAGATCACTGCGTACCTCTTTCTCCTCTACCGCCTTTCTGCTGAGCCGTACCCTGCCGCTTTTTTTATCTACATCAATAACAACGGCCTTCATGAGAGACCCGACCGGGAACATACGGGCATGATCAGACCCCCTCGGTGTGGACATTTCAGCGCTGGGAATCAGGCCGGTAAGTTTTTCAGTGAATTTGAGAAATATTCCATACGGCATAACATTTTCCACTGTGCCCTCCACGATTGTACCTTCTTCCGGATACTTGATTTTTTCCTTTTCTGGTGAAGGTTGTATCGAAAGTGAAATCTTTCTCTTCGACGGATCAAGAGATATAACATACGCCTCTATAGCCTGGCCTTCCCTGACAATTTCTTTAGGGTGCTTTATCCTTCTTCCCGTGCCCAGGTTCGAGATATGAATAAGGCCGTCAATTCCCGGTTCAAGTGCTACAAATGCACCAAAAGGGACGAGCCGTACAATGGTTCCGTGAACCCTGGTACCTTCAGGATATTTATCCTGCAAAGAAGACCATGGGTCAGGCTGAGTAGCCTTTATGCTCAAAGAGAGGCGTTCGTTTCCCCAGTCTGCCGATATTACTTTTGCGGTGACATCCTGGCCAACGGAAAACAAATCAGCTGGATTGTCGATCCTCCCCCATGATAGTTCACTTACCGGTATCAGGGCATCCAGTCCATCAAGGTCGACAAAAACACCGAAATTGTGTATCGAGCTTATCCGTCCGGAAACATCCGTCCCTTCCTCGATGGTCTCTTTGAGCTTTTCTATCTTTGAGCGCCTTTCCTCTTCAAGAATGGCGCGCCTGGAGACAACAGTGTTTTGGCCTTCTTTTTTATATTCAAGGATTTTGAAATGAAATGATTTATTCAGGTACGAAGTACTATCATTGGGCACCCTCAGGTCAATCTGAGACATGGGACAGAAAGACCTTACTCCATGAATTTTTACCTCATACCCCCCCTTGACTTTCCTGGCTACAATGCCTTCCAGCGCATTTCCTGATTTATGAGCGCTTTCTATAGCATTGAGAGAAGCAATGGGGTTGCCGCGAAGGAGTGTGGTCATCTTCATCAGACCATCTTTGCTGCTGACAAAAAAGGCTTCTATCTCCTGGCCTTCGCTTACGGAGATCTTGCCGTCTTCATCCCTGAATTCATCCAGATCAATTATACCTTCGCTTTTGCCGCCCAGGTCAAGAAATGCGACATCTCCGGAAAGACTTATAATCTTTGCACTGATCTTTTGCCCCGGTTTTAATCTTTCGGGAAGTCTGCCGTTCTTTTCAAAAAGTTCAGCAAAGCTCTCTTTGTCACCATCCTGCCCGGTGTCGAACTGCGATGACGGAGTATGGCTTTTCATTATTTCTTCTGACATATTTTTACCTCTTGCCTGAAATATTTCCACAGTCGTAACCCGGAAGGTTAACCAATGCATCGTGGATAGTGTGGCGGTAAAGCCTGTTAGATGATTTTAAATAAAATGTATTCATGTAGTCAATTAATATAATCCGCATCAGAGACGAACTGTCTTTCTGTCCATGAGCTCTTTTGATAATGCGGCTTGCATTGTTGCTGTACATGTGTCAATATTATAAATAATAACCATGAAGGATGATTCAAGAAATAATGAACTCGACCAGGATGCCGCTGTTATGATTGTACTGATGATGTGCTTGTATGGACTGACTGAACTGGCGTTAATCGGATCTCCATTTGTATGGCTGTAATAAGGTGATATAATATAAGAAAATATATGTTTATTCTATATGGAAAATGAAACAGGAGGGAAAATTATGCGGTGGAGGTGTCCGGTTTGCGGGAGCGAAAATGATGAGGATGTGCTGGTCTGCATATGCGGCCATCAGGCCGACGAACAGGGTTTGAAGCAGACCTCGGATTTCGATACGGAGAACGATGTTTTTGTGAAAGATATTTCTGATGGGACGTCGGAACATGTTCTGGAAAATCGGGCAAAAGGTTCGAGGAAAGAAGGCGGAAAATTGGAACCGGAAGCGAATGACAAAATTAATGTAAAGAAAGCCGGCAGACATTCCGATGAGATTTTGATAAAAGAAGTTGATTCATGGAAGTTTACCCTGTCTGTGATTGATAAATGTTTGTATATCGGGACACCTGCTCTCAAGGCATTTAAACTGAGGCTGACTCTTGATGATGTAGAGGGATTGCTTGAATCCATGTATAAGGAGTCGGGCATTAAAAAGACAATCAGGAAAACCGGACTTTCTGCTGAACAGATACTCGGCGTTCTCTCTGTCCTGGATAACATGATTGAAGAAAAAAGATCGAAAGTCAGGATTAAATATACAAGTAATGAAATACAGGCAATTGCCAATCTGATAAATAAGAAATTGGTGGATTGAATATCGCCTGTATAATGATAGGTTCCATGGGTTTACTTGTTCCAGATATACCTGGTAACACCCTTGGAGTAGTATTCGTAAAGGATGGGGTGTTTCTCCCGGCTCACTTCTTCATCAAGGGAAATTCCAAGGCTGAAAAAATCATTTTTTTGTGAAATCCAGGCTACCCTGCCTTTTACATTGGCTATTGCCTTCATCCCGCGCCTTGTCATGAATATTAATTCAACTGATGTCTCGGTGCCGGAATCAATATGCCTGTATGTGCGGAGTCCGATGCCGTTCAGCGAAATATTTTCGATGAGTGATGATATACGTTTGCGATAGTCATTTTCTGTTCTTATGACAGCTGTGGCGATCAATTGGTATCTTGGATACTTCCTTGCGTCATCCGCCATATTCCCTCCATCATGAAATAGCGCTTATAATATAGTGTCCTGATTATCCCTTACTTTTAATATGATATCATAATCTGGCGCTATTAGGAAGTGGAAATGACGGATAATGCAATGGTTTTGTCATGTTATTGCCGGAAATAACATGGATAAAACTCTTCTGTGTGTATTATTATATGTTACTCTAAGATAGATAGCGAGCCTATTCCTCGTGGCCTTATCGCGGGGTGGATCGATAATATTTACCCCCCCTTTAGAAAAGGGGGGGCTTAAGGGGGGATTTGAATCAGGGAAAAACATGAGCGATATGGAATCAATTGTAATTAAAAAAATCTCCCCTAACCCCTCTTTGCCAAAGAGGGGAAAAGTATCGGGGGGTCTTTACCAATTTAAATGGATAGCGAGCGGATGTGCCTGTCCCGGGTCTTTTATCGGGGAGCGAATATAATAATAAAATCTTCCCTGCATTAGATTACCGGTGGCAGGGCCACAGGGAAGATCAATAAACTGCATACCGGAGGAGGAAATGAGCATCAGAGAGAATATCTATAGCATAGTTGACCTGATCAGGCCGTCCCACGTCCTTGTGAGCGTCTATAATAAAGATGGTCTTGAAGGGCTTGTGAAAGGGTTACTGAAAGTTAATCCGGACGTAAAGTTTTATTCCACAGGTGGTACAGGCAGGAAGATAATGGAAATACTTGGTGTGAATACCTCAGAGAACTATATGTCTGTTGAAGAATATACCGGCGCGCCCGAGATGGAAGGCGGACTTGTCAAAACCCTTCACCCCAAGATTCATGCAGGTCTTCTTGGTGAAAGAGGGAATCCTGCCCACGAGGAATACCTGTACAGGACACTATCCGTTATGGGGAAGGGCCCCGGAGTATATTTTGATGTCTTTGCAGGTAACCTCTATCCCTTCACATCAGTTATAGCAAAGGAAGATGCAACACCGGAGATTGCGAGGGTAAATATCGATATCGGCGGTCCGGCAATGACAATGGCGTCGGCCAAGAACTGGCACAGTATCGCTGTGCTCACATCACCCTCCCAGTATCCCGGCTTCATCAGTTCAGTGAAGGAGAATAAGGGGAATATTACTCTGGAGATGAGGTTTAATCTCGCCAGGGAGGCTATGAAGGCGATAGGGGAATACAGGTCTGCAATCGGTGATTACTTCTCTACACTGGATTTTCACAAGGATGTTAAACCTGCGTTAAATGTATAGCGAGCGGATGTGCCTGTCCCGAGTCTTTTATCGGGGAGCGAATATAATAATGCAAAATTCCCTGCATTAGATTACCGGCGGCCTGCCTGTGCGTGCCGCACGCAGACAGGCGGAGCCGCCGGGAAGATCAATATTGAATAGAATGTTGAATGGGTACGGGCCTTTCGGTTCAGCGGAATGCAGATATATATTGTTGGACAATAGTGTGTACGGGCTATTGCCCAAATGTGAAAATGCCCTTACTGTCATTCTGAACTTGATTCAGAATCTAATAAGAATAATGAGGTACGAGACACTGAAACAATATCCCGGGAGTTTTCGGGACACATGGTTCAGGGATGACAATTTATGGTTTCGGCAACAGTCCGTGTATAGATATGACATTACATAAAAGATTTATTGAAATTGCAAAAGAGAACAGGAAAAAGCTCGCCTTCATTGACCGCAGCACAGACAGGAAAATTACATATGGCAGGGCACTCATAGCTACCCTTATTCTTGCCCGCAAATTCAGAAAGTTTGAAGAGGGATTTATTGGGATCATGATCCCCACATCTGCAGGTGCAGCTTTTACTGTTGTGGGTCTTCTTATGAGTGGCAGGACGCCGGTTATGATCAATTATTCTACCGGAGCTGAAAAGAATGCAGAATTTGCGCAGGAAAAATGCGGCTTTAAGACTGTTATTACCTCCAGAACATTTCTTGAAAAGATTAATTGTCCTGTAATTGACGGCATGATATTCATTGAAGATATAATGGAGGGAATCTCGACGGTAGAGAAATTGAGGGCTGCATCAATAGCACAACTTCCTGCTGCGCTGGTCCGGAGATTTGTTCACCGGGGAAACGATGATGAAACAGCTGTAATACTCTTTACGAGCGGGAGTGAAAAAGAACCCAGGGCAGTGCAACTGACCCACCGCAATATCTTGTCTAACATCATGAGTTTCGGCAGGTTCGTCGGCTTGTCTGCTAAGGACAGGATGTTCGGAATTCTGCCGTTCTTTCATGTATTCGGTTTTAACGTCAACCTCTGGACTCCTCTGTGTTATGGTATGACTGATATCCTGTATGCAAATCCGCTCGATTTTGCCAAGGTCTGTACTATTGCCCGCGAGGAAAGGCCGACTGTAATTGCAGGCACACCCAGTTTTCTCTGGGGATATCTTAGCAAATCGGCCCCCGGCGATTTTGAAAGTCTGCGCCTGATCGTGAGCGGTGCGGACAAATGCCCCGATACGCTTAGAAAGGGGTATAATGAAAAACATGGAATTACGCTTCTGGAAGGTTATGGAACTACCGAGACATCCCCGGTCATATCGGCCAACTCACATGAATATAACAGACCCGGCAGCATTGGAAAGGTTCTGCCAGGGGTTGAAGTCAGGATCGAGAATTATGAGACCGGTGAAAACTGTGAGATTGGAGAGACAGGCAGGATTCTGGTAAAGGGCGACCTTGTTATGAAGGGCTATCTGGACGACCTCGAGGAGACCTCTATGAGGGTCAGGCACGGTTGGTATGATACCGGAGATATGGGATATCTGGATGAGGATGGTTATTTGTGGCATGCCGGTAGACTGAAGAGGTTCGTAAAGATCGGTGGAGAAATGGTCTCACTGGTGAGGGTGGAGGATGTCCTGGAGAGTGTACTGCCTTCCGGTATCGCATGCTGCATTGTGGAGGTGCCCGACCCGCTCAAAGGTGGGAAGATAGTCGCTGCCGTTACCGCCGGTGTGGATGAAAAAAATATTCTTAAAAAGATGGGAAAGCAGCTTCCGAATATTGCATTGCCAAAGAAGTTCGTAATAATAGAAGAGCTGCCGAAGATGGGAAGCGGTAAAATCGATTTCCGAAGTGTTACCGGGATGGTTCATAATCTCATGCATCAGAAATAGCTTTGTTCGGTTTTTTCACCTGAAAATCCTCCACCCCCTTTAATTCCCCCCCTTGCCAGGGGGGACTATGGTGGGTGTCTTTATTCTCCCTTGTGTCCCGGCATGTGCCGGGGCATGTATGTTTCATCATGCAAATTCGAGATATCGTCTGAATTCATCCCTGAAGTTGTCGCTGAAGATATCGGTATCAATGATCTCAGTGATTTTCTGCATATCCCAGAACCTGACCTCCGAGATTTCGGTTGGGTCAAACTCTATCTTTCCGTCATAAATACACCTGAAGGAGTAGACCAGTTCAGATTCCCTCTCATCTGTGTGTATGTAGGAGTAAAGAAATCCCGCATCGTACCCGGTGAGGGATAGCTCCTCTTTTGTTTCCCGTCCTAATGCCGTATAAATGTCTTCTCCCTGTGATATATGTCCGCCGACGGAAGTGTCCCATTTGCCGGGAGCGATGTCCTTTGACATCGAGCGTTTCTGGAGGAGAAGCCGTCCTTCTGAATTGAACACGAGAAGGTGGACTACACTGTGGAGAAGATTGTTATTATGGTGTATGTCATCCCTTGATGCAGATCCGGTGACTTCACCATATTTGTTTACTATGTCAAGAAACTCTTCGGGTATTCAGAGGTATTGCAGATTCCATTTCTCAAGCTGATGTCTTATATTTTCAATATTCTTTTTATCTTCGATGGTCCTGAATATCTTCATCATATCCTTCAGGTCCCCATACAGGATTGCCCCTATTATTTTACTTTCATCGATTACAAGTTTCTTATAAATAAAACTGTTGCTGTCCTTTAGAACAATTGCTTCATGTTTGCCGTCCGGGTCGATATCGCCGGCCGCTGCAAATTTGACACCGGCCACTTTCAGGATATTGGATATTGTTGTGCCTTTGTAAACTGCATTTCCCCCGGCCATATTGATACCTGCGACCTCACCCTGTTTTTCCGCTGCAGGCCATATGCCGTAGAAAACGCCACGGTGCCGTGCCAGGTCTCCAGCTGCATATACATCACTGATACCTGTTTCCATCCTGTCATTTACTGTCAATCCCTTAGCTGCTGTCAGATTCAGTTCACCGGCAAGAAGAGTATTCGGTCTGACCCCTGCCGAGATTAACACCATGTCGCAATCAATGCGTATACCGTTGTTGAGCATTATGCCGTCAACGCTTTCCCGGCCGGTTATTTCCTCCGTCGATACTCCAAGATGAAACGAAAACCCTTTCTTTTCCATCTGCGCCCTGAGTATCTCCGCCCCCTCTGAGTCCATCTGTCTTGGGAGAAGCCTCGGAAAGAATTCAACGACTGTTACCGAACATCCTGCCTTCAGAAGGCTGTTTCCGGCTTCCAGACCGAGCACACCTCCACCTATCAGGACTGCCCTCTTATTTCCATTCCCGACATGTTCAACGATATTCCGGGCGTCATCGATCGTCCTCAGGGTAAATACACCTTTTTTTTGTGCGCCCATGGCAGGGGGCACAAACGCTATACCACCTGAAGCAAGCAGTAACCTGTCATATACTAATTTTTTATAATTTGACAGGGCTACCTCTTTTTCCCCCGTATCAATGCTTTCTACCCTTGTGCCGAGCATGAGATCAATCCTGTTTTCTCTGTACCACTCTTTATCCCGTATAATTAAATCCTCAGCGGTTAAATCACCTGCGAGAAAATCGATGAGCCTGATGCGGCTGTAAAATGGAATGGCTTCGTCAGAGACAACCGTTATACTGCCGTCGGGGTCATTTTTTCTGATATGTTCAGCAGCGGTTGTGCCTGCCACACCATTGCCTGCGATGATGTATTTCATGTATACCTCCGATCGGCAATAATTATAAAGTTCTTATTTAGAGTCTGTGTATAAATTGCCATTTCTTGCTTTTGTCATGCCCGAAGCCTGTAATCGGGCATCCGGAACTTATTGAAAAGAATAGATTCCCCGACTACGTCGGGAAATGACAGATAGAGAGACTGACTTTATACACAGACTCTATTTAACATTATATCTTTATTATCTTTTCACGGGCAAATGGGAAAGTCGCGTATTGAATATTTCTGGAGGGATATGCCGAGTGGTAGCGGAACGGTCAATATAATCGATACCCTACTATGGTGATAACGAACATTAATCGGGGTACAGCGAGTAGCCCATGGGGCCTGACAGTAACCCCTTCCGGAAGCACGGTCTATCTAACAAATAGCGGTAACGGAACAGTTTCGGTTATAGATACTGCAAATAATACGGTGCTAAGAACAATTACTGTCGGAAGCGGCCCGAAAGGGGTGGCAATTGATTCTTCTGCCAACAGCGGAAGTAACAATGTTTCTGTTATAGATACGGTTAGCAATACTGTTGTCGGGAATCCTATACAGGTCGGGAAAAGTCCGTCAGGGATTGCAGTTGTTCAATAATTAGAGGTTGTGTATAAATTGTTGTTTTTTTATTCCTGTCATGCCCCGAAAGCGTTCGGGACATCCGGAACTTATTGAAAAAACTGGATTCCGGCTTAAGGACTGCCGGAATGACAGATAGAGAAACCGACTTTATACGCAGACTCTATTTAGAAAGGTGTTAATTTTTGGTTGATTGAGTTTCCGGTATCTTCATGCTGTTGAAAAAGTCTTTTTGCTGTCCTTCCGGGCCCTTCGACTATTGTCATTCTGAGCCTGTCGAAGAATCTCTCCTTTTAGCTTCTTGCCGCTCAGGGCAGGCTCCGCGGAGAATCCCCGTGGCGCAATTCCGAAATGCAAATGCGCGCCCCCCCCGTGCATGGTCTGCGGTCATGACATATCCGGGGTAAAAACGGGATAAAGCCCGATAAAGATGGACCTGATTTTTTAAATACAAATTTTTCTTGACATTTGATAAATATCGGACTAATATTTCTTTATAATATAAATATATAAAATGTGTGGTTAAAGTTTTTTTCGTTAACCTCATGAACTTCATGTCGTCCGTGAAAGGGGGAGAATCATGGATGTATCAAGACGTGGATTCCTGAAGTTTTCGGTTGGTTCAGCCCTCCTCGGCGGTATTTTCGTTAACCTTGATGCTGCAAAAAGTTACGCAGCAACCCTTCCAATCAGGTATGCAAAAGAGACACAGACCATCTGCCCGTTCTGTGCAGTCGGCTGCGGTATCATTGTGTATTCCCGGAACGGTAAGGTTATCAATACCGAGGGGGACCCTGATCATCCAATCAACGAAGGAATGCTCTGTTCCAAGGGGGCTGCACTTTACCAGGTGGTGAATAACCCGACGAGGATTACAAGGCCGCGTTACAGGGCGCCGGGGTCCAGGGAGTGGAAGGAGGTCGAGTGGGACTGGGCGCTTGATCAGATTGCGAGGAAAATTAAAAAGACACGCGATGAGTCCTTTGTGAGGAAAAATTCCAAAGGTCTGGTCGTCAACCGGTGCGACGGTATTGCATCTGTTGGAAGCGCCGCACTTGATAACGAGGAGTGCTATATCTTCCAGAAATGGCTCCGCTCTCTCGGGCTCGTCTATATAGAACATCAGGCTCGAATATGACACTCCGCTACTGTAGCGGCTCTGGCAGAGTCGTTTGGACGCGGTGCAATGACAAATCACTGGATAGACATCAGGAATGCCGATGTAGTACTTGTAATGGGTAGTAACCCTGCCGAGAATCACCCCATTAGCTTCAAGTGGGTGATGAAGGCAAAGGAAAAGGGCGCAAAGCTGATAAGTGTCGACCCGCGCTTTACGAGGAGTTCTTCCAAGGCTGACATATTTGCCCCTATCCGGTCCGGTGCGGATATCGCTTTTCTGAACGGGATGATCAAGTATATAATCGACAACAAGCTATACGATGATTTCTATATCGAGAATTATACAAACAACCCATTTCTTGTCGATACCGACTTCAAGATGCCGGGGGAACTGGATGGTGTCTTTTCCGGATATGACCCAAAGAAGAGGAAGTACAACAAGAAGACGTGGGCATTCCAGAAGGATGCGAATGGTGTAATAAAAAAGGATAAGAGTCTGAAAAACCCCTTTTCGGTGTTTCAGCTACTGAAAAAGCATGTATCGAGATATACCATTGACAAGGTGGTTGAGATTACGGGGACGCCGAAGGACAAATTACTGGAGGTGTATAAGACCTATACCTCTACCGGCGGCCCGCATAAGGCCGGAACGGTCATGTATGCGATGGGCTGGACTCAGCATACCATTGGAACACAGATAATCCGGGCGATGGCAATAATTCAACTCCTCCTCGGAAACATCGGAATTGCCGGTGGAGGTGTGAATGCACTCAGGGGTGAGAGCAATGTCCAGGGCTCAACAGACCACTGCTTACTGTTCCATATACTCCCCGGATACCTTAAGACCCCAAGGGCATCCGACTCAACCCTTCAGAAGTATAATGACCATTACACACCAAAGACAAAAGAGCCGAACAGTGCCAACTGGTGGGGAAACTATCCCAAATACTCGATAAGTCTTTTAAAGGCCCATTATGGCGCCGCTGCGACCCGGGAGAATGAATTCGGTTACCAGTGGCTTCCCAAGCTTGATGACGGCCAGAATGCATCATGGCTGATGATCTTTGATGAGATGTTCAGGGGCAAGTTCAAAGGCTTCTTTGCATGGGGCCAAAACCCTGCATGTTCCGGCTCAAATGCAGGGAAAGTTCGAGATGCATTGGCAAAACTCGACTGGATGGTCAATGTCAACCTCTTTGACAATGAGACAGGCTCTTTCTGGAGGGGACCGGGTATAAAGCCGGAAGATATTAAGACGGAGGTCTTTGAACTGCCTTGCGCAGCGTCTGTTGAAAAAGAGGGCAGTATCACTAATTCCGGCAGGTGGGCGCAATGGAGATACAAGGCTGTCAATCCACCTGGTGAAGCTATGCCCGACTCCGGGATAATGAATGAGCTTTTCTGGAGGGTTAAAAAACTTTATGAAAAAGAGGGTGGCGCATATCCTGATCCGATCGTAAAGCTATCCTGGGATTATGGCCCGAAGGATCCCGACGGCAAGGTTCGCAGGATTGATACTCATGAGATTGCCAGGGAGATCAACGGAAGGTTCATGAAGGACACCCGCATCGTGAAAAAGGGCAAGGTCCATAATTTCAGAAAGGGTGAACTTGTACCGAGCTTTGCCTGGTTGCAGGCAGACGGTTCGACCTCGTCCGGAAACTGGCTGTATTGCCAGTCGTTTAACGAAAAGGGCAATATGATGGCCAGGAGGTCGATTAAGGATCCCACAGGCATCGGTCTTTATCCGGAGTGGTCATGGGCGTGGCCTGTAAACAGGAGAATAATCTATAACCGTGCATCAGTCGATGAAAACGGCAGACCAAGGAATCCTGAGAAACCCGTGATATACTGGAACGGTAAGAAATGGATTGGTGATGTGCCTGACGGGGGATGGCCGCCGCTTGCAAACAAGGCGAAGACAAAGCTCGCTTTTATCATGAAGCCGTCCGGTGTAGCCCATATTTTCGGCCCCGGACGTGCCGACGGTCCGTTCCCGGAGCATTATGAACCTCTTGAATCTCCTATTCAGGAAAATCCTATGTCCAGTGTAAGGATTAATCCTGCCACTAAACTTTTCTACGGCGTTACGGATGATGCTAAAGAGGCCGCAAAGAAAGGAGCAGGGCTCGCCGTGGACATCTTTACCACATCTAATCCCGCTTATCCCCACGTGGCTACCACTTATCGTTTAACCGAACACTGGCAGACAGGGGTACTTACAAGACACCTGCCGTGGCAACTGGAAATGCAGCCCCAGATATTTGTGGAAATGAGCCATGAGCTTGCAAAAGAGAAGGGTATAACCCCCGGCGACAAGGTGATAATTTCCTCGATCAGGGGAAAGGTATGGGCAATTGCCATAGTGACAGCCAGGTTCAGACCCTTCAAGATTATGGATAAGACGGTTCACGAGGTAGGGCTTCCATGGTGCTTCGGCTGGCAGTATCCTGAAGACGGAAGCGGAGGTGATTCCGCCAACCTGCTGACACCTACTATCGGAGACGCCAATACGATGATTCCCGAAACCAAGGCCTTTATGGTCAACGTTGAAAAGGCATAGGGGGTGATATAGATGACGAATACAGAAAAACAGAGAATGATGAGCGGAGTCGATGTCGGGAAGAAGAGGAAGGGACTCCTTATAACTCCCGAGCTTTGCATCGGCTGCAGGGCCTGCCAGACTGCGTGCAAGCAGTGGAACAGGCTTCCCGGCGACAGGACGGTTAACAGCGGAACATATGAAAACCCCCCGAGGCTTACTCCGCACCTCTTTAACAAGATCCATTTTATCGAGAAGAACAGTAACGTGGGTGTCGACTGGCTGTTTGTACGCCGCTCCTGTATGCACTGCGGTCAGGCCGGCTGTATGGATATATGTCCGGCTCCCGGAGCCATTTTCAGGACAAAGGAAGGCGCTGTCATGTATGACAAGAAGAAATGCATAGGTTGTAAGCTATGTGTTGCCGCATGTCCTTTCGATGTCCCCCGGTATGATGAGAATGATAAAATTTCAAAATGTACCCTTTGCTCCGACAGGATATCAAACGGGTTGTCGACTGCATGCGCGAAGGCCTGTACTACAGGGGCTATCAAGTTCAGCAGCAGGGACGGGCTCATAGCGGGGGCAAAGACCGCCGGTTACAAAGTTTACGGAGAGAATGACCTTAAGGGGCTTGGGGTTACGTTTGCGATCAGGGAGTCTCCTGAAGCGTATAATCTGCCTGACCCCACCTACAACGCAAGCATTGCATTCTGGGACGGCTTTCTCAGGCCTTTCTCCGTGATAGGCCTTGGGGCCGCAGCAGCAGCGGCACTTCTTCATTATATTACGATAGGACCAAAGGAAGTCGAACCGGAAGATGAATCCGGGAAAGGAGGAGAATAGCCATGACCAGGATGGTACAAAAAACTACATCGTATGAAAGATTTGTTCACTGGATGATGGCAATCAGCGGGATCACTCTTCTCCTGACGGGATTCGGGTTCCTGTATCAGAATGAACTCGGCTGGATAAACACGGTATTCGGAGGTCAGCATGTAGCGAGGTTGATCCATAACTGGGTTGGTGTTGTATTTACGGTTTCGGTTATCCTGTCCATGGGGGTATGGCTTGGAGAGGCGCTTTCATGGTCCGGGGAAGACAGCGAATGGATGGGGATGCTCGGAGGATACCTGTCAAAGGATCTGGAGCCCCCGCCGCAGGGGAAGCTCAATGCCGGCCAGAAGCTGGTTGTGATAGTTGTGGTACTGTGCGGTCTCCTGATAGCTGCTTCGGGATTCCTCATGTGGCTTAGCCCGGGTTCAAAGAACGTGATGATGTGGGGACACATACTTCATAATCTGCCGTTCTTTGTTTTTGCGATATTGATTCCAATCCATATATATCTTGCTACAGCGGCCAATCCGGGCACTTTCAGGATAATGACGAAAGGCTGGATACCCCTTTACTGGGCAAAGAAAAAACACCCCAAATGGGTGAAAGAGATCGGCGCTGATTAGTCGAATGCAGGATGGGGTAGGAAGGTCCTTCCTCCCCCTTTTTCTTTTTTACCCGGGTTCGTTATTCAGCCCGCATTATTCATGAATCGGGTTTTATAAAAAAATTAGTTGATCATTATCATGGAAAGGTAAGTCCGGTCATCAAGTACTTCCCTTATAAATACAGGGACTTCTCATTAGACCGGAAGGCATTCAAGACCCCTTCACTCAGGGAGATTGTATTAACGGCCCCGTATATGCATAATGGAGTGTTTAATACCCTTGATGAAGGGATAGTATTTTTAAATAAAGGTGTTGGAAACGATCCCGGCAGACCCTTAATACTGAACTCTCCTCGTCTCAGCGCAGGGGGAAAGAGGGCGTATTTTTCTTATTGAAGCGCTCAGGGGAGACCCTGTTGTAGTTAAAACACCGGAGGTGCCATGAATATTGATGAGGTTTCAGAATCCATGCCTTATATGAAAGACGTACTGGAACTGTATGGCAAGGTAAAAGAGTTTGAACATATCGATCTGAATTATCGTTACGGTACTCTCGATAATGACTATCATGCTTATATAAAAGAGGACATTGATAATGTCCTGGACAGTTTTTCCCGCATTTTTTCCCTGTCCCCGGAACAACTTGTACCTGTGAAGGAGGCGATGAAATCAGGAATTATAGACTTTATGCTTCTTCCGCAGGGCGACACGGCGGCATTTGCTACGCCGATTATGTCTGAAGAGATGCTCTCGCTTCTATATATTATAAGCAGGATGTATTTCAGGTCCATAAGGGCTTCCATAAATGTCGATAACATTTACTGGGAAGAGGGGAGGTGTCCCGTATGCAATGCTGTCCCTGCCCTTTCGGTTCTTGAAGAAGAGGCCCGGAGGAGGTATTACTGCTCTTTCTGCGGAACTATCGGGTTCTATAAGAGGATAGGGTGTCCGAATTGTCACAATGAAGACCCGAAACTGATCGATATAATATACGTTGATGATACAGATATGAGGATAGATGCATGTAATCAGTGCGAGAGCTACTTTAAATCGGTAGATGTCTCAAAGACCATATTGCAGAATCTGGAGGAGACAGATATCCTGAGCCTTCCCGTTGATATTATTGCCCAGAACAAAGGATATAAGCGCAGGAGCCCGAATCCTGTCGGCATGTTGAATATCGCCTGATAAAAGCTTAAAGCTGAAAAAATATCATTAAATGTGTTAAATTTTAGATAATATGAACGGTAGAACTATTGGTGTATTATTTTCACTCCTGATTGCTGTCATATCTTTTGTGCTTTCCACATTACACCCCGCTTTTGATGCTCTTGTTATATCAATAATCCTGGGGATGATTATAGCGAATCTTTTTAATGACAGGCAATTTCTCGATAAAGGGATAAAGATGTCTTTAAAAATCTTTCTTCCCATAGGTATTGCCCTTTATGGTGCACAGCTTAGTGTGAGTCATATCAGCCCGTATTACTGGCCTGCGGTTATGATTGTTTTTCTTTCCATGTTTTTCCTTATTTATTTTGTTTCAGGGACTGTCGGGGTGGACAGGAGGCTTGGTGTTTTGCTCGCAACGGGATTCTCGGTATGCGGCGCTTCGGCTATAGCAATTGTATCCCCGCTTATCGGCGCAAAGAACGAAGAGACTTCCCTTTCAGTAATTGTTGTTATGATGTTTGGTCTCATCGGGATGGTCCTCTACCCGATTTTCGGTGACCTTCTTTCATTATCCAATGATGCTTTTGCCTTTATTACGGGGACTACACTGCCAATGCTGGGGCAGGTTAAGGTAACCGCTGCGGGTTACAGTAACGAAAGTTACCGTCTTGCCGTAAACTTTAAACTCCTGAGAATGTCCATGCTTATTTTTATTGTCACTGTTGCGATATTGCTGTCTCCCGCCAAAGGCAGGAGGTTCTATGTGCCGTGGTTTGTGATAGTGTTTATTGTTCTTGCTGTACTGGTAAACCTTTTTCATTTCCAGAGGTTTTCGGAATATGCAGGTTATATCAGCAAGTTTTCATTATCTACCGCTCTTGCCGCAATAGGACTTTCCGTTGATTTTGATTATATCGCGGAAGGGGGATTCAGGCCCCTCTTTATCATTGGTGTATCATGGGTGATAGTAGTATCTGTTATCTATCTGGTACTGGTTGTTCTGAATGTTTAGAAAGAAGATTGTATACAGGCTTTTCATTATATTCCTGGTATTTGCATGTACGTTTATTATCCCCCTGTTTATCCGCATAAATATCAACATGGATTCAGTATTATCGAAATACGAGCGGGTGCCTGCCGACGTCAGACCGAATATTTCACAACTAAGGACAGATCTGAATTATAAGATGTTCGATGACATTGCCGTTATGTCCTTTTATTCATTTTTTATTGCATTTCTGCTGTCTCTCTTTTTCTCAAGGAAAATAGTACTGCCGATAAGGAGATTGTCTCAGGGGGCCGAGGCTGTCAGAAAGGGAAATTTCGATGTAGAACTTCCCGTCATGTTCAATGATGAGCTTGGAGAGGTTACCGAGACCTTTAACCGCATGGCCAGGGCAATTAAGGAAGATACAGGGGAACTCAAAAAGAAGGATCTTTATATAAGGGCGATGATGGATGCCATGTGCATACTTGATGCCGGAGATATGATTATTGACATAAACCCCGCTTTTTCAAAGCTCTTTGGTTATGAAAAAGACGACATAGCCGATATGTCCGCATACGATCTGCTTGATGATGAGAATGCTTTGATCATGAGACATGAGGTAGATACAAGCAGGGTGAAAGGGGTTTCTTCTTCAAATCAGATATCGATAATGTCAAAAACCGGTGAAAATATTCCGGCTCTTATTACGCTTTCTCCGATAACCGGGGAACATCAGTTCGACGGTACTGTGATGGTTATCAAGGATTTCAGGGAACAGGCCAATCTGATAAACAGACTCCTCGAATCCAAGAAACACCTTGAGACTATCATGAACAGTATTGAAGACAAGATGCTGCTGATTGACAGAGAATACAGGATAATCAATGCAAACAGGAGCGCGTTCGAAGTATATGGTGATGATATTATCGGCAGGAAATGTTATTCGGTAGGACACGATGAAAGTAAACCGTGCTGGACAGACGGCGGGGATTGCCCCTCGAAACAAGTGCTGGAGAATGGAAATATCGCTAGAACTATCCATGAGCATAAAGACAGGAGGGGTGTAAGCCATTATGATGAGATAGTGGCATGCCCGGTCAGGGATATGGACGGTGAAACTATATATGTTGTTGAACTGATGAGGGATGTTACGGAAAGCAGAAAGTATGAAGAAACCATATCAAGAAAGAACAGGGAACTGGCTACCCTTAATGAGATATCCGCCATGTTGAGCAGTTCATTGAAGGTGGATACTATATTTGCGGAAGTAGTTGCAAAGTTGAAGGATATCCTTGATATGGATGGCGGAGGGGTTTATCTCCTGGACGAGGACAGAAAAGCGCTGAATTGTGTTTATCACGAAGGTGTTTCCGAAGACTTTGCCCAAATGAGAGGCAGGATAAGGATCGGTGAAGATATTCCGGGCAGAGTCGCTGTTACCGGGGAGGGGATTATGGTCCAGGATGTATCGAGGGATTACCGTATTGACAGGTCAATTCTCCGCTTTTCCGGTATAAAGGGGTATAGCTGTTCCCCGATCCGGGGGAAGGAGAAGATACTCGGAGTAATCTGTCTTTTTTCTTTCAGGGAGCATTTTTTTACTGAAGAAGAACAGAGAATACTCATGTCTGCCGGCAAGATGGCGGGTCTTGCCGCAGATAATATAAATCTGTATGAGAAAGTAAAATGGTTGTTTGAAGAGCAAAGAAAGAGACGCATCAGGGAGCAGAGGGTTCTGCTTGAGTTTGCGGCTGCTGTTTCGACATTTACAGATAAAAGGGAGCTATTGGTGTTTGCCGTTGATCTTGTCATGGATTATTTTAATTCAACAGCTGCATGGTTTGCGTTGGTAAGTGATTCGGGGGAGATTACTCTGGACGTAATTAAGGGTGTAGAGATGGAAGATGAAGAAAAGGCCCTGCCTAAAGGCGTATATTCAATTGAAAATGCGGTTGCCGTATCGGGTGACTACTTAATAAACAGTGATATCCTAAAGGAAAAGCAGTATTATATCCCTGAAGTTATCACCAGAAACAGTTTCAGGACGGTAGTCAGTGTTCCCGTAAAGGTGAGTGGCAGGGTTTATGGTGTAATATCGCTACTTTACAGACGTATTGCCTCCATAGAAGAAGAAGATTTGCACTTCCTTCTTGTTGTTTCCAGTATCCTGTCCGTATCCATAGAGACGGCAGACCTGTATGAAAAAAGGATAATGGACAGAGGGCTTGCGGAGGCTGTTTTTGACAGCATGTCCGAAGGGGTCTGCACGGTGAATACCGATGGAATTGTGACATCTGTAAACAGGGCACTGGTAAATATCCTTAACATGCCTGCAGCGTCTGTCGTGGACAGGCATTTTACGGATGTGTTGCCGCATGAAGACGGAACCAAAGTCTGTCCTGTCGGAAAGTCCCTTCAGGGGGAAAGGTCTGATACAGAGGCAACAATTCAGGGACCTGGCGGCGGTGAGAAGACGATTCATATCAGCTCGTCACCTCTCGTTGATATCAATGGCCGGATAAGGGGTGCAGTGCAAATTATCAGGGATGTTACGAAGTCAAAAAAGATTGACAAGTTGAAGAGTGAACTGGTGAGGAGGGTTTCACATGAATTCCGAACGCCCCTCTCTGCGATTGTAGGCATGGCCGAAATGTTGCTCTCCGGCGATGTTTCGGGGCGGCGCGCAAGGGAGTATCTTGGTACAATACACGATGAAGGGACAAGACTTTCCAGTATGGTTTCAGACCTGCTGAACCTGTCAAAAATAGAGAATGGCAAGGCGGTACTGAATGTAACTGAAATAAAGATTCGTGATCTGATCAATGACCTCATGATGACTTTTGAAAATGCCATCAGCGAAAAATCGGCCAAACTTAATTTTTCAGTTGAAACTCATTTGGACTCTTTCCATGCAGATAACGAAAAAATCAAGCAAATACTTATTAATATCATACATAATGCGTTGACCTATTCTGACAAATATGTAATAATTAATGTATCCGTTAAAAAAGAGCATGAAAATGTTATATTTCAGGTTAAAGATAACGGTTGGGGAATGACAAATGAAGATTTAATTCACATTGGTGAAAAGTTTTTCAGGGGAAGTCTTTCCGGAAAAATTAAGGGGACGGGCCTGGGGCTTGTACTTTGCAAGGAACTGGTTAATATGCATAATGGCTTTATGGGCTTGGAAAGCAGTTATAAAGAAGGGACAACGGTGACGGTCAGTATCCCGCTGAAGAGAGAGATAAATGCCTAAGATAATAGTAGTAGATGATGAACCATTTATCCTGATGATGATAGAAGATAAGCTCCAGAAGGCGGGTTTTGACGTGATTACGACCCGTGAGAGCAGGGGGGCGGTAGAATTAATAAGACAGGAGAAGCCTGATCTCATAATACTCGACTGGATGATGCCCGAGGTAAGCGGAATAGATATCTGCAGGGAGCTCAAGACGGATGAGGAACTTGCGGCTATTCCCATATTTATGCTTACAGCCAAGGGGCAGGAAGATGATGAGCAGATTGGCCTCAAGTGCGGAGTAGACCGCTATATTACCAAACCCTTCAGCCCGAGGCTCCTGCTCGAAATGGTAAGAGAGGCATTTGGCGGCATCTGATATGACGGAAGACGCCGGCTCTATAAAAGATGACCTTTGGAAAACGGTTAATGAACTGAGTGAGGTTTATGAGGAGCTCTCCCTCCTTTACCGGTTTTCCAGTTCCATTTCGGGAATGGATGTCGATGAGATCTGCTCGAAGGTTGTGGAACAGGCCGTATCATCCACTGAATCAGACACTGCGGCAGTAATGTTGCTTGATGAAGAGCTTCAGGAATTGTATACGTTCCGGACAAGCGGCAAGTGGGATAACTCCGTGGTGATAGAGAAGGATGATTCTGCAATCTGGCAGTCACTTACCAGGAATAAGCCGATTGCAATCTGTGATATAAAAAATCATGCATTTTCCGCCTTATTGCCTGATATAAATACTGTTCTTCTCTGCCCGATGATTGGAAAGAAAAAGATTATCGGTCTCCTTGCTGTTGCCGACAAAACCGATGGTAAGGAGTTTTATTCCAGAGACATAAAACTTGTAAATGCCATTGCACAGCAGGCTGCACTATTCATGGAGAATGCCATGTTGAACAGGGAGATGGAAGACTTTCTGGTCGGAACCATCAGGTCTTTTGTCAAGGCCCTTGAGGCCAGTTCGATGTGGACTGCAGGACATACGGAAAGGGTTACCGGATATGCTCTCGCCATTGGGAAAGAACTCGGACTTGATACGGAAACGATCGACAAGCTGAGAATATGCAGCCTTCTGCATGATATCGGCAAGATAGCGACACCAAAGGATATTCTGAACAAGAAAGGAGCCCTTAGCGGGGGAGAATGGATTGAGATAAGACGTCATCCGTCAGTAGGAGCCGGGATACTTGATGGACTGGAAAAATTTGGTGATATTACTGATTGCATTAAATACCATCATGAACACTTTAATGGTCAAAAAGGCATATACGGCCTTGACGGGGAGAAAATACCGTTACTTTCCAGGATTATGGCTGTTGCAGATGCCTTTGATGCAATGACATCTGACAGGCCTTACAGGAAGAAAAAATCAGTGGAAGATGCTGTTGCGGAAATTGAGAGATGCAGCGGTACACAATTTGACCCGAAGATTGTTGATGCATTTAAAGGATGGGTGAACAGGAAAGTCAACTAAGACTTACGTCCGGTCTATCCGACTGTATCAAGTTTTCTTACCCTGAAGCCTGCCCCGGCTTTCCCGGCAATCTTTTTGCATTTCTCGATGTCAATACTTACCGTCTCTACTACTGTAAGCTTGATGTCCGGTATATATTTCCCTGCCTCAGTGATAAACTCCAGAACTCCCTGAAATGCGTCTTTATACATTGGAACGCATAGTTTGTCGTAGGTTTCCTTATCATGGGCATTGAGACTGATTGATAAACTGTCCACAATGCCGGCTAACTCAGGGAGGATATTTCTTTTGTGGATCAGGTTCCCATGCCCGTTTGTATTTATTCGTACCGTACCACCTTTTGATTTTATCCATGAAGCAACTTTTTTGACCAGTTCAAGCCGGAGCAATGGTTCACCGTATCCGCAGAAGACCACTTCCCTGAAGTCCGCGGGATTACCGATAGCATCTATCAGCTCTTCGTATGAGGGCTCGTGAGAGAGCCTCAGATTGTGCCCTTTTACGAAATTCTTCTGTGTCCTCACGCAGAAAGAGCAACAGTTTGTACAGCGGTTAGTGATATTCAGATAAAGGGATTTTCTGATCTTGTAAGCGATCTCTCCCTTCCGGGGAATATCGCCGATATTAAAGAGTCTCCTGGCATTTATTGTGGTAATTCGAGCTATGTCGTCAAGTATTACCCCCCTGATGTCCGCAATAGTTTGTGCAGTGAGAACGACATATGACGGTTCATTACGTTTACCCCTGTACGGAACGGGAGCGAGATAGGGGGCGTCGGTCTCTACAAGCAGGTAGTCGTCGGGAATGAGTTTTACTATTTCCCTGCTTCTTTCAGCTTTTTTGAATGTTACCGGTCCTGCAAAGGAGATATGGAGACCCATCATCATTGCCTTTTCAGCCATTTCTGAATCACCCGAAAAGCAGTGAAGCACTCCTTTTGATATCCCCGAATCTCTCAATATAGAGAGGGTGTCTTCCTTTGCATCCCTCGAGTGTACAATTGCCGGCAGATCCAGGTTCTTTGCCAGCTCCAGGTGTTTTGCAAATACATTTCTCTGTATCTCCCTCGGTGAATTGTCATAGTGGTAATCAAGACCTGTTTCGCCTATTGCCACCGTTTTCCTGTTCCTGCTCCAACCGGTTATCTCATCATATATTTTTTCTGTTGCACTCGTTGCGTCATGGGGATGGATGCCGACTGAAGCGTATATGTTCTCATATTCGCCGGCAAGTGCAAGTACCCTGTGATTACTTTCGATGTTTGTTCCTACAGTAATCATTGCCTCGACATTTTGCCCCGAAGCCCTTTTTATGACCTCATCACGGTCGCTATCGTACTGTTCCATTTCAAGATGGCAGTGGGTATCGATCAGGGGATGGTGAGTGAAGGGTAATGAGTCATGAGTATTCATATCTTTGTCATGTATTTTGTTCATCGCCAGTTACTGATAAAATTATGCTCCGAATTTCCTGAGTCTGCCGGAGTTGGCGAGAGCGAGGGGTACAATGCCGGTGGCGGGAAATATACCCAGTTCGCCTTTTGTGCACTCTCTTTCGGTCAGTCTTTCGGAAAGCCTTCCAAGCACATAGGGCGATTTCAGGAGTACCGGTACAGGGTGCCAGCTGTGTCCCTTTATCAGGGAAGGAGTTGAATGATCTCCCGTTATTATCAGTACGTCCGGATCCATAGCGAGGATTTCAGGCAATACGCCGTCAAATTCTTCGATCTTTGATACCTTTGCTTCGAAGTTGCCGTCTTCACCGTAAGAGTCGGTCTTCTTGACATGGACAAAAAAGAAGTCATAGCCATTCAGATTATTCTTCAGAAACTCTGTCTCTTCCCTGATATCACCGGTAACAACAGGCGTATCCATACCTATGAGACGCGCAAGTCCCCTGTACATCGGGTATGTTGCAATTGCAAGCGCCTTAAGGCCAAAGGCGTCTTCGAAGGAAGGTATTTCCGGTACCTGCGAAAACCCTCTAAGAAGGATATAGTTTGCCCTCTCCTCATCTTTCAGAATATCGGATGCTTCCCTGATGAGTTTTTCCGCTATCCTTGCCACTCTTTCCGACTGTTTGTTCTCGGGCTTTGGCGGGATAGGCGCTTTGCCGGTCTTCTGGGGGTCGGTATCATTTACAAGTGTGGAGCCGATTTCAAGTGGCTCGGGAAATCTGATAACAACAGCAAACCTGTGTTCCATACCTGCGGAAAAAATTATTTCCGCTTCATCGATCCGATTGATCCCTTCCTGGAGTTTTTCAGTAAGTTTTTTGCTCCGGCCGGCCGGTATCCTTCCGGCCCTCCTGTCTTTTACCAGGCCTTCTGCAAGTGTTGAATAATTGCATCTTAAGGCAACATCAGTATTATGGAGTTCCATCCCGAGACCCAGGGCTTCAAGTACCCCCCTCCCGATCTGCCATTCAACAGGATTATAACCGAAAATACCGAGATGGCCCGGCCCGCTGCCCGGCGTTATCCCATATCCCACAGGTACATGCAGTCCGCAGGCCGAGGTGTGGGCTATTGCATCAAGATTGGGTGTTTTGGCGGCTTCGAGTTCGGTAGATCCCCTGACAGGCAGTCCTCCAAGCCCGTCAAGAACGAACATGAATATCTTGCTGCTGTTTTTCTGTATAAGGGTCCTTATCGTATCCTGCATCGTAATTGATAATAAAAAAAAGGCGTGTGTATTTTCAAGCGGAGAGCGAATTCCTTACAACTTGCCGGCCATCCGGGCAAAATGTTTCTTATTACCATGTGTTAAGATATAACATGAAAGCAATAGCACAAAACAGGAAGGCATTCCATGATTATAATGTTGAAGAGACCCTGGAAGCCGGGATCAGCCTCAAGGGGACTGAAGTAAAATCCGCGAGGGAGGGCAGGGTGAATCTGAAAGACAGCTATGTTATAATAAAACAGGAAGAAGCGTTTCTTCTTAACTGTCATATAAGCCCGTACAGTCATGGTAATATCATGAACCACGATCCGCTCCGGACGCGAAAACTGCTGATTCATGCGAAGGAAATTCGGAAATTACAGGGTAAGGCAGTACAAAAGGGTTACTCCCTGATACCCCTGAAGATGTATTTCAGGGGACCATATATAAAACTTGAAATTGCCCTTGCAAGGGGCAAGAAGTTCTTTGAAAAAAGAGAATCTATCAAGGCGCGCGAAGCGAAGCGCGAAATAGAACGGGCGATGAAGGGATAGTACGGGGGTTAGTAAAGGATGTTATCCAATTCCTAACCACCTGACCCATGCCTTTCAATCCCGGCCTTTTGGGGGCGTATGGATTCGACGGGGGTTATGAGGCTCAGGTCGCATGCCGTGGCTCCGTCACCACGGTAAAAGACGGAACAAAACACAAACGCCAACGACGAACTGGCACTCGCTGCTTAAATAAAGCAGCGCGCTGCTCCGGAAATGTCTGCTATTCGGAGTTAGCGTCATTTAGCAGGCTGGCATCAGGTGATGCCCTTAATCCTGATGCAAGACTTTAAGGGATAGGGTTTTGAAAAGCCTGTCTGCCGGCGGTTCATGACCTGAAATTTAAATGGCGGAATAAGCATGTAGAAGCCTGGGAGTAGTACTTCCGGACGCGGGTTCGATTCCCGCCGCCTCCACCAATGAATTTTAACGAACCGGTCCTGGTGTCGGAAACGACATGCCGGCCGGTTCGTTTCTATTTTGTTCACAGTGAGTTATGGTGTTTTGAGGGGCTACCAACTCTATCTCGGGTGATGGGGGACAGGCCTTGACCGGCTGTTGAAAAAGGCACAAAACAGTACAATGTGTCATGCTGAATCCCGAATTAAGCTCGGGACCTCTAATAAAATTAATGGGTTAGGAGACCCTGAAACAAGTTCAGGGTGACAATTAAGGAGTTTTTCAAGAGCCCGTTTAACCTTAGAGCCGGCGGTTCATCAACCGGCCGGAGCTTCAAGAGATATTTGCCGGCGGAGTGAAAAGAACGAAGTTCTTGCGCGACAGGAAGATAAGGGAAGCTATAGAGAAACACGGGTACAGCCGGAAGGAGATTGCCGATCACCTTGGATTGCATTATTCAACCATCAGCAGGCTGGTGAGAGATGAAACATCAAAATCAAAGACCTGACCGTATGCCTGTTTTTAAATAGAAGCAAAATATAAAGATCGTTTTCGTGAAGATGGATCCGTGCGTGGAGAGACTTTTCGTAAAGCATACACTGACGTGGGGCGGAACGATCCCTGTCCCTGTGGGAGTGGGAAGAAGTTTAAGAAATGTTGTTGGGAGTGATGAGAGGACGGACGCGGATTCGATGATGAGTTTATTGCACCGAAAGATAAACCGGGCCGGCGGGTTTGAAGGTTGGCTTGGATGAAAAAAGGAGAACGGTTTAATAGTATCAGTCACCTCATTGGTGCAGCGGCAGCGCTGGCCGGTTTGGTGGTACTGGTTGTAGCGGCTTCGCGCCAGGGGGACCCGTGGAAGATCGTGAGCTTTAGTATATACGGGGCCACTCTCTTACTGCTTTACACTTCTTCAGCGCTTTATCACAGCCTTCGGGGGAAGGCAAAGGATGTTTTTCGCAAACTTGACCACCAGGCGATCTATCTCCTGATTGCCGGTACCTATACCCCTTTCACTCTGGTGACCCTTCGCGGGCCTTGGGGCTGGTCCATCTTCGGCGTCATCTGGGGCCTGGCGGTTTTGGGGATTGTGGTGGACTCATTTCCTCAAAAGGGTCTTCGGATTCTGCCCGTGGTCATTTATCTTCTCATGGGCTGGCTCGTTTTGATGGCGCTCAAACCCCTGCTGCAGGCTTTGCCTTCCATGGGTTTTGTCTGGCTTTTGCTGGGAGGGCTTTTCTATACGGGCGGGATCGTTTTCTACGCTCTGGATAAGAGAGTGCGTCATTTCCACGGTATCTGGCATTTGTTCGTGCTGCTGGGCAGCATCAGTCATTATCTCACCGTGTTGTTTTATGTTGTTTGATCTCTGAGGCTTCTCATCCATGGAAATCCATTCCTGATAATTGGGGAAATTCCGGCTGAGAGTCTGCTTGACAGGGCTTTCCCTGCTCTGCTACACTTATACGCAATAATCACTGTTCCCGGAACAAAACGAAATGATCGTAGGCCCCGGAATGCATCCGGGGTTTTTTTTTAGGGGAACCGGAAAGAAGGAGAATATGGATTTTAGTGCATTCAATTTACACCCCCGCGTCGCTGCCGGCGTGACTGCGCAGGGGTATGTTAATCCCACGCCGATTCAGGCACAGGCTATTCCCAAGGTCATGAACGGCCGGGATGTTATGGGCCTGGCACAGACCGGGACCGGCAAAACAGCGGCGTTCGTGCTTCCCATGCTGCACCGCCTGGTACAGGGAAAACAGGGCCGCGTGCGCGGGCTGATTGTCGCGCCCACACGGGAGCTGGCCGAGCAGACTCACGAGACTGTCCGGAGCCTGGGCCGAAAGACCCGCATTCGTAGCGTCACCGTATACGGCGGCGTGGGAGTTCGCGGCCAGGAGGTAAAACTCCGGCAGGGTGCCGACATCGTGGTGGCCTGCCCCGGCAGGCTCCTCGACCTGATCGGCCGCGGAGCCGTGGATCTCAGCCGCCTCGAAGTCCTGGTCCTGGACGAGGCCGACCATATGTTCGACATGGGATTTCTTCCGGACATCCGGCGGATCCTCGGGCATCTTCCCCGGAAGCGGCAGACGCTTCTCTTTTCGGCCACCATGTCCGGTGAGATCCGGCGTCTGGCCGAGGAGGTCCTGCACGACCCGGTCACGGTTCGGGTAGGCGTCTCGGCCCCGGCGGCCACAGTCAGTCACGCCCTCTATCCGGTGGAACCCCACCTCAAGACGGCCTTGCTGCTCGATCTCCTGCGGAAGACCGACACCGAATCGGTGCTGGTCTTTACCCGGACCAAGCACCGCGCCCGGCGTCTCGGCGAACAACTGGCCAAGTCGGGCTACGCCGCCGCTTCCCTGCAGGGGAACCTCTCCCAGTCGAGGCGCCAGGCCGCGCTGGACGGCTTTCGTAAGGGTACTTACCGGATCCTGGTGGCGACCGATATCGCCGCTCGCGGTATCGACGTCACCCGGGTCTCGCACGTTATCAATTACGACATCCCCAATACCACGGATGCCTATATCCACCGCATAGGCCGGACCGGCCGGGTGGCCAGGACCGGGGACGCCTTCACCCTGGTCAGTCATGAGGACCGGGAGATGGTGCGCGCAATCGAACGGATTCTCCACGGCCGGATCGATCGCCGTACCCTGGACGACTTCGACTACGGTGTGCGCCCCGCCCGGAAAGGGAAGTCGCCCGCGCAGCCGCCCCGCCGAACGGCATGCCGGGTCAGCGCGTAGCAGGCTGTCCGGGAATGCAGAGAGTGTCTATTTTGTCATTCGAACTTTTTTTTGGAATCTCGTTTTTACAACATGTTATAACTGCTTGAGATCCTGAAATGAATTCAGAGCCTGCTCTGAATTCATTTCAGGGATGACACTTCCCGGACAGCCTGTTAATGGGTGAGTCTACGCTTGTTTTGCCGGAGAGCGGTATCTTCGGGTCTTGTAAGGCATTGCAAATGAATTGTTTTCGATGTATTGGTGATTTGGAGACGGAATTTCCGGTAACCCCTCTTTTCCAAAGAGGGGAACCCACAGGAAAGTCTGAAGAACCTAATAAATAAACCCCTTTTACTGTTCAGCAAAAGGGGTTTATTTTGTTCTCTTCTATATTTTAAGGTTATTTCTTCTTTCCGGCAACCATGTTCTTTAAACCCTGGCCGGCCTTGAACCTGGGACGCTTCCCGGCTTTTATCTTGATAGTCTCCCCGGTCTGCGGGTTTCTCCCTTTTCTGGCCTTTGTTTTTGCTACACTGAATGTGCCGAAGCCGACAAGGGTAACTGAATCACCTTTTTTTAGTGCTTTGGAAATGGTGTCGAGTACTGCGTTGACCGACCTTCCCGCCTCGGCCTTTGACGAGCCTGCAAGGGATGATACCTTTTCGATAAGGTCTCCTTTGTTCATGGGATTTACCTCCATATAATTTTATTAAAGATTTTACAGTAGCAATAAAGAGTAAAGCAAGTATTATGTTGTTAATCAGACAAATAACTGCCGCAGGATGTCGCTGAAGTGAAAATAATTATAGATATGATAATATGATCAGGATCATATTATTAGTTTACCGATCTTTGTAATCATAAATGGATAGCGAGCGTATACCCCGTGGGTTTATCACTGGGTAGAGAGAGCGAATATAATAATGCAAGAATCCCTGCATTAGATTACCGGTGGCCTGCCTGTGCGTGCCGCACGCAGACAGGCGGAGCCACAGGGAAGATCAATGTGATGTTTTCAGAGAGGACATACATTAGAAAGACGAGATATGCCGCTCAGTTGTTTTTCTTACTGCTGACCATATTTATCGGCTACAACTTTTACCGCTTTGTATTGCATTTTATCAACCCTGTATACCCCTATGTTCAAAGGCCGCCATCGGTTGATGCCTTTCTCCCGATCGGCGGTTTTATGGCATTTAAATACTTTCTTCTGACAGGCATCATAGAGCCGGTCCATCCATCCGGTTTTATACTGTTTGTTGCGGTTGTGCTGGTTTCCATGCTGATGAAAAAGGGCTTCTGCGGATGGATATGCCCGATAGGAACTGTATCACAGTATTTCTGGATGGCGGGTGAGAGAATATTCGGAAGAGGTTTCACCATTGAAAAGCATACCGATATGGGGCTGAGATCCCTGAAGTATGTACTCATGTCCCTTTTCCTTATCTTAATCGGCATCGCAATGACGCCTAACATGATGGTGCTTTTCTTTATAACTGATTACTACAAGACGGCTGATGTGAGGATGATGCGTTTCTTCACCAACATGTCTGCTGTTACCATGTGGGTGCTTATCGCACTTGGCATATTGTCCCTCTTCTATAAGAATTTCTGGTGCAGGTATTTGTGCCCATATGGGGCTCTTCTCGGGTTGGTGAGCCTGATAAGTCCTGTAAAGATCAGGCGAAATGCGGAGAAGTGCAACCACTGCCGGTCATGCAGCATTCACTGTCCCACCAGTATCGATGTAGAAAAAAAAGAGGTTGTTTCCTCCCCGGAATGTTTCGGCTGTATGACATGCATAAGCCGTTGCCCGGCGGAGGGTGCGCTGGACATTACTTTCAGGGCAGGGAAAAAACTTAAGGTATTGAGGCCGTATCTTTATCCCGCAATCCTTGTAATCGTTTTTTATATGGTTATAGGGGTGGGTGTACTATCCGGTAAGTGGCATTCACAGGTGCCCAACGAAGATTACGAAAGGATTATCCCCCAACTGATACATGTGAAAAACGGCATACTGAAATAATCCGGTAATTCTTCCTTTTCCTGCTTCAAGTATGTTTCAATATTAACGATGGCTTCTGCAAAGAAAATGATAAGAATTTCAGGACCTGTTAGATATCTCCTGTGTGTTTTTTCCATTTTTATTTTCTGCCTGAACACTTCCGCTGCAGCCGAAAAGGAGAAGGAAGTAGTCTCACTCCCAATGGCATCGCACCTGTCAAAACGGTATACAGATGACCTCGATGGGCTCATAAAGAAACGTTACATCCGCATTCTCACTACTTTTAACAGGACCAATTTCTTTATTTCCGGGGGTAGTCAGTACGGATTTGAGTATTCTTTGCTCAAAGATTATGGGAAGTTCCTGAACAGGGGCAGAAAGCGGGGTGAGTTGAGGGTGGTCCTTGAGTTCATTCCTGTAGAGCGTAACAGGCTTATCCCTGCACTGATTAATGGTTACGGTGATATAGCTGCGGCAGGTTTGACAATTACTCCGGAACGATTAAGACAGGTAGATTTTACAGACCCGTATCTGAGAGGGGTAAATGAAGTGATAGTAGTGCATAAAGGTGTAAAGGGCTTGAAAAGCCTTGATGACCTGTCGGGACGCAAGGTATTCGTCCGGAAAAGCAGCAGCTACTTTGAAAGCCTGAATCGCCTCAATAGAGGACTAATGAAAAAGGGGTTGAAGCCTGTAAGGATTATTCTGGCTGATGAAAATCTTGAAACCGAAGATATCCTTGAACTCGTCAATTCGGGTGCCATAAAAATTACAGTATCAGATAGCCATATAGCGCGAATCTGGTCGGACGTGTTGAAAGATATTACTGTGCTCTACAATCTGAAGGTCAGAACCGGCGGCAGGATTGCATGGATGGTCCGGAGAAATAACCCGAAGCTTAAAAAAAGCCTTAACGTGTTTCTAAGGACTCATAAAGAGGGGTCCCTCCTCGGCAATATCTATTTCAACAGGTATTATAGAAATACAAAGTGGATAAAGAATCCCCTTGAAAAGGGAGAACGCAGGAAGCTGACTAAATATAAAAAACTGTTCCGGAAGTACGCATCCCGTTATGGATTTGACTGGATGCTGGTCATGGCCCTTGCCTATCAGGAATCAGGACTTGACAATAATAAAAAAAATCCCTCCGGAGCTGTCGGGATTATGCAGGTTATTCCACGGATGATGGCAGATAAAAACGTCGCTATAAGCAATGTTACAACGGTTGAAAACAACATTCATGCAGGTGTTAAATATCTTGCATTTCTCAGGGATCATTACTTTGATGATAAAAATATACGCCGGCGCGACCAGGTCCGCTTTGCGCTTGCATCGTACAATGCAGGCCCTGCAAAGATCAGAAGAGCCCGAAAACTTGCGCTGAAAATGGGACTCAACCCTGACAGGTGGTTCAGGAATGTAGAAATGGCGGTGCTTAAACTTGTGGGGCAGGAAACGGTGCGTTATGTCAGCAATATAAACAAATATTATATTCTTTTTAAACTCCAAGCCGGCCGGAGAGCGATACGCAGGTCCGAAAAAAAGAAAGTAACGGATGAATGATTAATTTTAACTGAAAAGTTCTTCCTTCCCTTCGGTTTCTTCTCCGGTTTCTTCGGCGGATTCTTCTTCGAATTCTTCGAGAACCTTATTCACTTCCTTTTCGGTCTTTGCAAGTTTTTGTCTGCAGGACTTTATGAGTTCGGAGGCATGTTTTACCTTCACTGCCAGTACATCGATATCGATCGTCTCGTTCTCTATTTCAGAGATAATCTTTTCAATCTCTTCAAGCGCCTCTTTATATGTCTGTTGTTTTTTCTTCGCCATCTTCCTTAACCTCTGTTATATTGCTCCTGATTGTCCCTCTGTACAATACGGTTTTTATTATATCTCCAGGGGAAACATTTTGTATATCCTTGACAAGCATGTTATCCCTGTAAGTGATGCTGTATCCACGCTTAAGGACATTAGCCGGGTTTAGATGCCCTATATTTGTCTGTCTGTTGGTAAGCAGGTTTTTGTGGTTTTGCATGTATGATTTAAAATGCTTCTTTATGAGGTCCTGCAGATAATCAAGGGCGAAGAGATTTTCCTTTGTGCTGTTTTTCACAAGTGCGTGTGTCATGTCGCGAAGCCTGTCAATTTTCTCACGCTGATAATGCAGCAGTTTTCTGCAGTATGAAAGCGCCTGTTTCATATGGTTCAATTTCACATCTTCCATTGCCAGACAGCGGGTGACAAGTTTATCCATTTCTGCCGATAAGGTATGCAGTTTAAAACGGTTGTTTTCAAGAATTTCTCCTGATGAACGGATAAGCCTGGTTTCATATTCACGAACCCTTAGATGAAATTCCCTCACAGCCTGTATAATAAGCCCGGCCGCCGCAGTTGGAGTCTTAACTGATGTATGAGCTACTTCATCAACTACAGTCCTGTCTCTTTGGTGGCCGATCCCCGATATAACAGGCAACGGCATTTCAGCAATCAGTTTCCCTATCTTATAACTGTCAAAACAGTGAAGGTCTGCTTCCCCGCCGCCACCCCTGATGATCACAATAAGATCAAAAAGATAATGTCTTTCACGGCATTTTTCGAAGGCGCCAATGATTGATGCCTCGGCATTTTCTCCCTGCATAATGGCCTGAAACAGTTCTGTATTGAAATTATATCCGTACGGGTTATTCTTGATATGATTCATAAAATCGTCATAACCGGCGGCCCCCGGCGATGATATTACTGCGATACTGAGGGGAAGGATTGGGAAATCCAGTTCCATGTTTTTGTTTATCAAATCTTCTCTTGTGAGCCTCTCAAGGATTTCCTGTCTCTTTTTTGCCATCTCACCGAGGGTGTACGAAGGATCAATGTCCTGAATATTCAGGCTTAACCCGTATCTTTCGTGAAACGATATCCCGGCATTAAGAAGGATTTTCATGCCTTTGGAAAGGGGCAGCCCTGTAACGGACATAAATTGTCTTGAGATTATGCGGTAATTATATGACCATATTGTCCCACTCATCCGGGCTATGATGGTATTTTCATCACGCTCTATCAGCTCCAGATAGCAATGGCCCTTCTGGTCTGTTCGTATGGAGGCAATCTCTGCGATTACCGGATATTCATCCGGTAACCCTGCCTCTATTACTTCCCTCAGCGCCCGATTGAGTTCGAAGAGCGAGAATATCTTTAGTCGCATTTTAATATTATATCCCAAAGCCGGCTTTGCATGTTGCTGGATTTGGGTAGGTAAATAATATTATTATATTATCCTGTAATTTTTGTAAGTCTATTGGAAATGTTAAAATATACGTTATGAAACGACTTGTGATTTTGGCTGTTTTGATTGTCTTCTGTTCTTCCATGGCTTATGGCGATGCCTACCGGGTAAGCATGCGCTGGAGTGCAAAACCGGGGTACTTGAGGCTCGTACTGGAATCCGGGGAAGAGATTATCAAGACGGCCAGGGTTTACCATTCATACAGCCTTGTCAAGGTTGAGTTTCAGTCCGAATTCAGTTTTGATTATGAAAATACCCCTGACGCTGTTGATATTTCACATAAGGGGAGCAGTTTGTTTATCAATATCAATGGCTTAAAGGATGTTAAAGTGTTCAGGCTTGCCGATCCGTCAAGGCTTGTGATCGATGCTGAAATAGAGAAAACAGCAAACGCAAAAACAGTGCCTGAAGAACCCGTGAAACCGTACGGACTGTCTGATGTTGTTATGGTGATAGATCCGGGACATGGTGGATATAGTATGGGGCTTGTGGGCAGTGATTATAAGGAAAAGGATATAGTGTTATCAATAGCGAGATCACTGCGCTACACTGCCGGCCAGGCAGGAGCGAAGGTCTTTCTTACAAGATCCACGGATAAGTACGTTTCTATCGATGAACGAATAAATTCAACTTACAAAAAGAAACCCGACGTATTTATAAGTCTCCATATGTCTTCATCTCCCGATTTTGTTGTTTATTATGCAAAGATGGATACCAGTATCAGGTCGAAAGATAGGTATATGCTTAAATACAGTCAGCTTGGACATCTTGGCGACAGTGTCAAACTTTCGCGCGTAATGGCGGAAGTACTCAGGGAAAAGTTCAAGCGTAAAGTAAGGATAATATCCATGCCTCTTCCGCTGTTATCATCCATTGGTTCGGCGGCAATTACAATAGAGCTTCCCGACGGCAAGTATTTTGATTACAATGCTTCCAATCGATATGCACTTGTCAATACTATTCTGAAAGGGATCGGCAAGTATGAAAGATAACAGATATTTGACGGCATTGATATCAATACTGTTTATACTGGTTCTTGCCGGGGGGTATATATACCTCATCAGAATGCATCCTCCGGAGATTGCAATGGAGAATAAAACGGAGCCATCTTCGCAACCTGTTACAAAGCCGGGAAGCGAAGAGCATATCAGCATAAAGCTTTTCTTCCCTGAAGGTCATAAGCTTGTAATGGAAGAGAGGGAAATCCCGAGGGTCTTTTCACAGAAGAAGATTCTGAGGGAGGTTATCAGAGAGTTTCTCAAGGGTCCTGCCGGTACGGGACCTTTCATTATGCCTGAGGGTGTAATACTGTTAAGTGTATATATAGGAAGTGACGGGGTTGCATATATTGATCTGTCCGAAGACCTGAGGAGAAACTTTCATGGCGATGCAATTGATGAATATCTTCTTTTAAAGGGGATTTATGAATCTACAATATCCAATATAAAAATAAACGATGTCAAGATACTCATAGACGACAAAGAGGTTGATACAATAGGCGGGCATTTCTATGCAAATCGTCCTCTGAAGCAACTTGTTACACAAGAGATTAAATTTGACTGATGATATGGATAAGAGGCCGATAGGTATATTCGATTCAGGCATTGGAGGCCTGACCGTTCTGAAGGAGATTGTTGCTCAACTTCCCGGTGAAGACACAATCTATCTCGGTGATACTGCAAGGGTCCCATACGGCATAAGGTCTTCCTCTACAGTGATAAGATACAGTTACCAGAATGCGGACTTCCTGGCAATGCAGGGTATAAAGATCCTTGTGGTTGCATGCAACACTGTATCGGCTGTAGCTATTGAAAAGTTGAGTGGGAGGCTTTCGATACCGGTTATAGGTGTTATTGAACCCGGGGCCATGGCGGCTTCAAAGGTTTCTGCACGCGGAAGTATAGGCGTAATCGGAACTGTGGCAACTGTAGAAAGCGGCGCTTATCAGAGAGTTCTGAAGCAATTGATTCCTGATGTGGATATTACAGCCCGGGCATGTCCTCTCTTTGTGCCTCTTGTAGAGGAAGGCTGGATTGATGGAAACATAGCAAGGAATATTGTCCGGACATATCTTAAATCATTAAGAAGACATAAGGTTGATACCCTTGTCCTTGGCTGTACGCATTATCCGCTGCTGAAAGATTTGATCGGAGAATATATGGGTGAAGAAACTGTCCTGATCGATTCGGCAGTAGAAACAGCAAAGGAGACACAAAGGGTTCTCAAATCGGAAGGCATAATGAATTCCGGCGGAAGGACAGGTAAGCGCAGGTTTTATGTTACTGACTCGCCTGCGCGTTTCCGGACTGTCGGAGAGATATTTCTGGGAGAAGGCGTAACTGATATAGATCTTGTGGATATAGTTTGAAAAAACAGGGAATGGAGGCTGGTCATAGTGAGAGATGATGGAAGGGATTATTCAGAATTGAGAAAGGTTGTGATAACCCGTAATTACCTCAATACGGCCGAAGGTTCGGTATTGATAGAGATGGGTGACACGAAGGTGCTGTGTGCTGCGACAATAGAAGAAAAAGTTCCTGTCTTTCTCAGGGACAGCAAAAGCGGATGGGTAACTGCCGAGTACGGAATGCTGCCCAGATCAACTTCAACAAGGATGGCACGGGAGGCAGCTATCGGAAGGAGAGGCGGAAGAACACACGAGATACAGAGGCTTATAGGCAGAGCGTTAAGATCGGTAGTTGATCTTGAAAAGCTGGGGGAGAGAACTGTCTGGATAGACTGTGATGTTATTCAGGCGGACGGGGGGACAAGGACTGCATCGATCACCGGAGCCTATGTCTGTCTTGTTGATGCGGTCAGATATGCCCTGAGGAACGGTATTTTGATGCAGAGTCCTGTTATCGGCCATCTGGCTGCGGTTAGTGTCGGTGTAGTGGACGGCATTACCGCCCTGGATCTCTGTTATAAGGAGGATTCTTCCGCAGATGTGGATATGAATGTCGTAATGACGGGGGACCGGAGACTCGTTGAGGTGCAGGGAACTGCCGAGCGAGAACCTTTTACGCGTGATGTCATGAATGAACTTCTCTCTCTTGCCGGGAAAGGTATAAAGGAGTTGATCGATATTCAGAGGAAGGTATTGGGTAATGAGGATTATATTGGCAACAAAAAATAGAGGGAAAATAAAAGAGATTAACGCTGTTTTATCCGGTACCGGTATTGAGTTTGCGGGTTTGGATCTGTACCCGGACATGAAGGACGTTGTTGAGGACGGCATCACATTTCATGAAAACGCCTTTAAGAAGGCCAGGGCGGTCTTTGATCATACGGGAATAAAGTGCGTTTCGGAAGATTCCGGTCTTGAAGTAGATGCACTCAATGGTGCGCCGGGTATATATTCCTCCAGGTTTGCTTCTGAAAATGCATCCGACAGTGAAAATATCGGGAAACTCATCAATGATCTGACCGGGGTGCCTTATGAAAAAAGGACAGCCCGGTTCGTGAGCGTTTTTTGCCTGTATGACGGTCGGGAAGCAAGGTATTTTGAGGGATCTGTCAGGGGGCATATTATAGACAGTCCGAGAGGAACTTCGGGGTTCGGATATGACCCGCTGTTTGTACCGGATGGTTATGAAAAAACATTTGCAGAACTCGGTTCCGAGGTCAAGAACAAAATAAGTCACAGGGCAAAAGCCATATCCGGACTGAAAGAGTTCCTTGAAAAAGATCAAAGATGAAATCCCCGGAAATAAGAAGGCTGTTCGGCAGGCTCCTGCATTACACCCCGGGCAAGCATACTGCGGTAGTAATTCTGGCCATAGTTGTCGGGGTTATGAGCGGCCTTGCAAACATTGCTTTCAGGGAAACGCTCGCTTTTTTTAAAAATGTAATCTTTTACAGGGGACATGAATTGTTTGGCATCACGGAGGGGTTTGGTTTATCGAGGTTGTATGTCGTTCTTTTGCCGGTTGCCGGGGCGGTATTGTTGATACCCCTTTCCAGAATGTTCCCCGGTGAAGTGAATGGTTACGGTTTCCCGGCATTTCTCGATAGAGTAAATATCAGGGGGGGGATTGTAAGGCTCAGGTCTGTATTTGCCAAGATAATCGCTCCTGCCATAACCATAGGCTCCGGAGGCTCGGCAGGTGTCGAAGGCCCGATTGCCCAGATAGGAGGTGGTATGGGTTCCCTGGTAGGGCAACTGTTCAGGGTTTCCGGCAACCGGATGAAACTGCTTATAGCTGCAGGCGCGGCTGGTGGTATTGCGGCAACATTTAATGCCCCGATCGCAGGTGTGATGTTTGCCACAGAGATAGTACTCCTCGGTAATTATGAATTGATGTCTTTTGGGGCTATTGTTATTTCTTCCGGTATGGCCACGGTTGTGACCAGGTCATATTATGGTGAAAATCCGGTCTTTCTTGTCCCGGCATTTCATACAACAGGCATAACGGAAATCCCACTGTATATAGTTTTCGGCGTTATTGTCGGCATTATTGCGGTTTTTTATATTAAAGTCTTCTATGCCGTCCAGGACAGGTTCAGCAAGATGAATATCAGTCCGTATCTTAAGCCGGTGATAGGGGCCCTGATTGTCGGAATTATCGGAATATTTTTTCCGCAGGTCTTTTCCGACGGCTACGGGGTAATAGAAGAAGTGCTCAAGGGGCAGGGGGCGCTGTCGCTGGTTTTCATATTGATGTTACTGAAGATTTTTGCAACTGCCGTCACATTGGGTTCCGGCGGAGCCGGCGGCGTATTTGCCCCCTCGCTCTTCATAGGTGCTATGGCCGGCAGTACTTACGGATTTATCGTTCATAATCTCTTCCCGGGGCTGGCGGCCGGACCTGGTGAATATGCAACTGTGGGAGTAGGGGCTTTTCTTGCCGCTGCAACCCATGCACCTCTGACCGGGATGTTTCTTCTTTTTGAGATGACGGGGAATTATCTTGTCATTATTCCGATAATGTTTGCCAGTATAGTCGGAACGTTCACGGCTAAAAGGATTTTTAAAGATTCCATTGATACTGTATATTTTTCCAGGAAAGGCGTTGACATACATGCAGGCAGGGAAGGTACACTTCTTTCTGCAATAAAGGTCAGGGATGTAATGAGGCGGGATTTTACCACCGTCAGAAAGGATGTGAACCTTACAGAATTTGTCGACCTGATGATAGAGGGCGGAGGCTTCTATTTTCCTGTTGTTGATAATGAGGGTGAAATGGTAGGTATAATATCACTTCAGGACGTGCGAAAGGTTTTGCTGGAAGATTATATAAAGGAGATTGTTACGGCCGGGCAACTGGCAACAGAAGATGTCATTGTCCTTAATTTAGATGATAATCTTAAAGATGCAATAGAAAAATTCAATATTAAGGATATTGATGAAATTCCCGTTGTAGACCCTGAAGCTCCAAGTCGCGTACTGGGAATATTAAGACGTGCAGATGTGATGGATGTTTACAACAGGGAGGTACTCAAAAAACAGGTCGAAGAATATTAATTATATGTTAAATGAGGAAAATATTATTATCTATATGTTAAAATTATTCAGTAACGATGAATAACCTTAAAGGCAAAAAACCCGTAGGCAAAGGTTTGAATGTATACAGGAGCCTGTTTATCTGGCTGCTGATCGGCGTTCTGATGATCATGCTGTTTAACCTGCTTAATACACCCAAGCCGGAGGCAAAGCAGATAAGTTTTTCAGAATTCCTTCAAAAACTTGATGATAATAAGATTGACGAGGTCGTAATAAAAGGCCATGATATCAGCGGTATTCTCAAGGATGGGACGAAATTCAGGACATATAGCGCCGACTATCAGGGTCTTATAAATGACCTTCATAAGAAGAATGTTATGATAACTGCCAAACCGCCGGATCAGAGTCCGTGGTATGTAAATTTCTTCTTTTCATGGGGGCCGATCATCTTTCTTGCCCTGATCTGGATTTTCTTTATGAGGCAGATGCAGTCCGGCGGAAATAAAGCATTGTCGTTCGGTAAGTCAAAGGCAAGGCTGGTATCCGACACGTCGGTAAAGATTACATTCAAGGATGTGGCCGGGATAGAAGAGGCAAAAGAGGAAGTGCTGGAGATAATTGATTTCCTCAAAGACCCGCACAAATTTACAAAACTGGGCGGAAAGATACCCAAAGGGGTACTCCTCGTGGGCGCGCCGGGTACGGGCAAGACCCTCCTTGCAAAGGCGATAGCCGGAGAAGCCGATGTGCCGTTCTTTTCCATTGCAGGATCTGATTTTGTAGAAATGTTTGTCGGTGTAGGGGCTTCAAGGGTGCGCGATCTGTTTGAGCAGGCAAAGAAGCATGCCCCGTGTATTGTGTTTATTGATGAAATTGATGCAGTGGGACGCCACAGGGGGGCAGGACTCGGAGGCGGGCATGACGAGAGGGAACAGACCCTTAACCAGCTTCTTGTTGAGATGGACGGGTTTGAAGGCAAGGAGGGTGTTATAATCGTTGCGGCAACCAACAGGCCCGATGTGCTGGACCCCGCTCTGCTCAGACCCGGCAGATTTGACAGGCAGGTAGTGGTGCCTCAACCTGATGTGAAGGGCAGGGAGCAGATATTGAAGGTGCATACAGCTCAGATACCGCTATCCGATGATGTTAAACTTGATGTTATTGCCCGTGGTACTCCCGGGTTTTCGGGTGCTGACCTTGCAAATCTTGTTAATGAGGCGGCTCTTCTTGCGGCAAGAAATTCAAAGGAAAAGGTGGATATGACGGATTTCGACGAGGCCAAGGATAAGGTGCTGATGGGTGTTGAAAGGAGGAGCATGATAATCAGTGAAGAGGAAAAGAAAAACACTGCATATCATGAGGCCGGACATGCACTTGTAGCAAAACTTACTCCCGGCACGGATCCTGTGCATAAAGTCAGCATAATCCCCCGGGGCAGTGCATTGGGCGTAACCCAGCAATTGCCGATTGATGACCGTTATACGTATTCGAGGGATTATCTTTTTAATACACTTCAGGTATTTCTCGGCGGACGCGCTGCCGAGGAGATAGCCCTGAACCACATGACAACCGGAGCCGGTAATGATATCGAAAGGGCTACCGAGCTTGCCAGGAAGATGGTCACAGAATGGGGGATGAGCGATAAGCTGGGTCCTCTCAGTTTCGGCAAGAAGGACGAGCAGATATTCCTTGGAAGAGAGATAGCCACACATAAGGACTATAGTGAGAAGACAGCTGAGGAGATTGACGATGAGGTCAGGGCAATAGTTGTAGAGGCTTTCAACAGGAGCAGGGCGTTGCTGGAGGAGAATTTCGACATTCTTGATGCATTGGCAAAGAAGCTACTTGAGGTTGAGAGTATGAACTCGTCCGAAATCGATGATCTTGTTAAAGATATAAGGTCCAAGAGGTCTGTAGAAGCTTGAGGCTTTCCTTTAGGGATTTTTCAGTTGACCTTTCAAGAAAAACCCTGATAATGGGTATTCTTAATGTAACTCCGGACTCTTTTTCCGACGGCGGTATTTATTATGATGCTGATACGGCTGTTGAACATGCTCTTGAGATGATAGATGAAGGAGCTGATATAATTGATGTCGGGGGCGAATCAACGAGGCCTGGTTCAGCCCCGGTTACGGTAAGGGAGGAAATTTCGAGGGTTGTTCCGGTTATTGAAAAATTGGCCGGCAGGATCGGGGTGCCCATTTCTATCGATACGTATAAGGCTGAAGTTGCAGGGGCTGCTATCGATGCAGGCGCCGGCATTGTTAACGATATCAGCGGACTGAGATTTGATGACCGCATGTCAAAGGTGGTTTCAGAAAATAATGTCCCCGTCATCATTATGCATATAAAGGGGACGCCGAAGGATATGCAGACCAATCCTGCATACGAAAATCTTATAGGTGAGATTATGCAGTACCTTGAAGAAAGTATTTCTATTGCTGAAAATGACGGAATTCCGTCAGATAAAATTATAATTGATCCCGGTATCGGATTTGGTAAGACGTTTGAAGATAACCTTGAGATTATCAAACGACTGGCGGAATTTAAGAAGCTATGCAGACCGATTCTTGTCGGCCCGTCAAGGAAATCATTTATCGGCAGGATACTTGGCGATGCATTGCCTCTTGAACGTACCGAAGGAACGGCAGCAGCTGTAGCGGTATCAATTATGAACGGGGCTGATATTATCAGAGTACATGATGTAAAAGAGATGGCTGAGGTGGTAAAAGTGGCCGATGCGATAAAAAGTGGAGCGATAGTCTGAAGTTTTTCAGACCGACCCTCATTATTCATGAATTTGGTATCATGCGGAGGCCGTAGATACTCCTGTGGCAGAGAAAGAAAAGCCGGATCGCATGGAACACATAATAAGAGAAAAAGTCCTTAGTAACGGCGGGCCGGGCATGCGGATTTTCACCACATCCGCCGCCGCAGAGATAGTTTACGGATTGTCAGTGTCAATATTATGTAAATGGTATAGTTATTAAAGGGTAGCGTTTTATAATGAATATCAGGGTTGCCGATCTATCATTAATTGCCAGGATACTTAAAAGAAAAATCAGGACGAAAGATATAGAGCACGAGGTTGACCTTAGCGCTGTCCTTCGTGAAATATTGATATCAGCCAACGAATTTGTCCCGTCGGAATCAGGCTCCATTCTTATTGATGATCCCTTGCTTAAACTTAACAAAAAAGAGGATGGCAAACTTTATTTTATGGCCTGCTTTGGAGAGGGCTCTGCACATCTGGCCGGCAGTTCACTTTCCGACAGGGTGGGGATAACGGGGGAAACCTATCGGAGTGGAAAACCTTATTTCTGCGAGGATGTAAGGAAGGACGACAAGTTCCTGCCCATAGTTAATGAAGAGACGAAATATGAGTGCAGATCAATAATATGCGCACCCATCAATATCGACAGCTCGATTATAGGCGTGATAGAGCTTATAAACAGAATGGACAGAATAAATTATGACAGGAAAGACCTTGCCCTGCTGGAGATTTTTGCCGGATACACCGGTACGTTCATGCAGAATGCGCTGGATGCGAGAAGATTCGAGGAGCTTTCAAAGCGGGACAATCTTACAGACCTGTACAATGACAGGTATTTCCTGCAGAGGCTTACATGGGAAGTTAAAAGGGTTGTCAGAGATGGAGGAGATATTGCACTCATATTTTATGACCTCGATTCATTGAAGGTGATAAACGACAGCCATGGTCACCTTATTGGGAGCAGACTGTTAAAGGAGGTTGCGGATATAACCAGGGAAGTGTTTGCAGGGACAAATGCCGTCCTGACGAGATACGGTGGTGACGAGTATATAATTATCATGCCTGATACAGATATAGATTATGCAGTGGAATATGCGGAGAGGCTGAGAAAGAACATCTCTGAAAATGTCTTTATTAGTTCCAATGGTCCATCCGGACCGCCTGCATTAAACATTAAAGGAGAAGTAACCTGCAGCATAGGTGTGGCATCTCTCAGTATGAATGTTGAATTAGGGGACAATATAGTCGAAATGGTTGAGTCTCTGATAAGGGCATCCGACAGTGCCATGTATGAGGCAAAGGGTTTGGGTAAAGACAGGGTAGTTTCATACAGGGGGAAATTGCACTGATACAGGTAGACGGATGTTTAATGCCGTTGACTTATTATTATTGAACATGCTAATCTTTTTACGGAGTTTCAGAAGTTTTTGTAACTGGCAAGGCCGCAAAGACTTTTAACTTTGTGGCTTTTTTTGATAGAAGTATAATTCTGAGACTTTAGTTTATAAGCAAGGAGGAGAAAGAAGAGATGGCTAACGGAACAGTCAAGTGGTTTAATGAAACCAAGGGTTTTGGTTTCATTACCGGCGAAGACGGAAATGATGTTTTCGTCCATTTTAGTTCCATCCAGGGTGATGGTTTTAAAACCCTTGCCGAGGGTGACTCGGTTACCTTTGATACCGAAGAAGGTCCCAAAGGTCCAAAAGCTGTTAATGTAGTCAAGGTCTGATTGGTGAAATGTCCCCTCCCATGAAAAGGAGGGGCATTTTTATCCGGAAAAACAGAAGACCCGGACATTTGTCCGCGACTCGCAGAAATGTGAATAAATACAGTCTGTCCCGACAAAGTCGAGGCGGGGCTCTATTTAAATAGAGGTAAATACTCAGGCTAAGAGGCAGGAGGGAAGAAGGCACAAAGTTTATCTGTTCTTGCCCGTTTTTTTATTAAACCGTCGGTCATATGCTCAATTCATTTGCATTGATTTATACCTTGTCAAGAGATTTCCTGTTTTTTTCAGAAGAACCACTTTATTATGATCTGACGGTATATCTCCTGCATGTCCCGGACAAAGTTGTATTGGAGATTATGTTTGTGTTATATTTTGTCAAAATATAATAAATGGGATACTCAATCATGGAGGAATTTATATGAGAATCAGTGTAAGCAATAATTTTATAATGCCATTTATTTTTTCGTTTATTGCTATCATTATGCCTATCCATAAAGTCTGGGCGGACACTCAGTATGTTTCGGACAAGCTGATTATTACAATGCGTGATGGTAAAAGTACGGATTTCAAGATTATTAAAACGCTCAAGACAGGAACCCCGGTTGATGTACTTGAGGAAGACGGTGCGTATATGAGGGTAAGAACAGAAGACGGCAAGGAAGGTTGGATACGCAAACAGTATGTAACTCCTGATATACCAAAGGCACAGGTTATCGACAGGCTGCATGGAGAGATTGACAAACTCGGGCAACGGCTGGATCAGGTCGGCAAGGAAAGGGATTCGTTAAAGGAAAAACTTAAAACGGCAAAACAGGGCAATTCCGTAAAGGTTAAGGAGCTCGAAAATAAGATAAAGGAAATAAATAATAAGATCCTGGTTACTGAAAGAGAGCTCAAACAGATGACAAACAAGTATAATACCCTGCTTGAGCAGGCGAAGGATGTAGTGAAAATAGTCAGTGAGCGCGATATGCTCAAGAAAGAGAATGGAGACCTCGGCAGAGAGAGGGATAAATTCAAAAAGGAAAATGCGAATCTTTTTGAAAAGAGAATGATCTACTGGTTCCTTGCAGGGGGTGGTGTATTTTTTTTCGGGTGGGTAGCCGGAAAGGTATCAAGGAAAAAGAAAAGATATTATTAGTGATGGAGTCGTAAAAAGTGTATTAAAGGCTCTTCCGTCATTCTGAGCTATGCCATGAGCCTGCCGAAGGGTTGTCGAAGAATCTCATCTTAACCCTACCCATTCTCCCCTTAAATAAGGGGAGAAGCGAAGAGGGGTTATTTCGCTCAGAGTGACAATTCAGGACTTTTTACGGGTTCATCAAAATAAACACTATGATAAAAAGACAGGACATACTTGCTCATATCAGGTCCAATAAAAAACCTCTGAGTTTCAGGGCTCTTGCGGAGAGTCTTGGATTGCCGAAGAAATTTCTACGTACTCTCAAGAGACTGCTAAAGGATATGGTGAATGATGGGGAGATTATCAGGACCCGGAAAGGCATGTACGGGCCGGCAGGGGAGATGCGTCTTGAGACGGGTTATTTTGAAGCACACAAGGAAGGGTATGGATTTGTGATCCTTGAAAAGCTCGGAGAAAAGGACATATTTGTACCGGCACGTGCTACCATGGGCGCGATGAATAATGACCGGGTAATGGTGCGTGTCGATAATTTGAAGAAGAGAGAAGGCAGGATTGTAAGGATTCTCGAGAGGGCGTATAACAGGGTTGCCGGTGTGATAGACGTAGATGGGGAGTCGGTTTTTCTCAGGCCGAAGAGCCGGAAAGTTCCCTTTGACATCTATATCCCCTTTAACATGAAAGGAGATGCGAAGAACGGAGATGTTGCGGTTGCCGAAATAACGGATTATCCTACGGACAAAAGGCCTCCAAGGGGACGTGTTGTAAAGATAATCAGTCCGCCTGATGACCCCAAGAGTGAGATTGAGGCGATAATAGATGAGATGAGTTTACCGCGGCGGTTCCCTCACGAGGTTACCGATGTGGTGAGGATGCTCAGCAAAGAGGCCTCCGACATGAAAGAGGGAAGACGGCGTGATTTAACAGCTCTCAGTACCGTCACGGTTGACGGGGAAACAGCCAGGGATTTTGATGACGCCATATCTGTCAGGTGCATCCCCGACGGATACAGACTTTATGTGCATATAGCCGATGTCAGTCATTATGTCAAATGGAACGATGTTATTGATATGGAGGCGAGGAGCAGGGGGACGAGCGTATATTTTCCCGACAGGGTTCTGCCTATGTTCCCGAAGGTTATTTCTGAAGACCTGTGCAGCCTGAGACCTCACGTGAAGAGGCTTGCTTTCACTGCAGAAATGGATTTCAGCCGTAATGGCCACAGGATAAGGGAGAGTTTTTATCCGAGTGTCATCGAGAGCAATAATAGAATGACCTATAATTCGGTGAAGAAGATTCTGATAGATCAGGACGCCGGGGAGAGAAAAAAGTATGAGAGTCTCCTGTATGATTTTGAGCTTATGTCCGAGCTGACAAATATCCTGAGGTCGAAACGGATGCAGAGGGGAAGCCTGGATTTTGACCTGCCGGAGCCGGAGATTATTCTCGATCTGAAGGGTAATCTGGAGGCGATCATCAGTGCGGAGAGGAACTTTGCACACATAATAATAGAAGAGTTCATGATAGCCGCCAATGAAGCCGTTTCTGAATATATAGAGAGTAAAGGGGTGCCGTCTCTTTACCGGGTGCATGAAGAACCCGACGAGTCGAAACTGGATAACATAATGGCCGTACTGAGGGGCGCCACGAACATAAGGAAACGGAAGGTCACACCGCGTGATATTCCTTTATTGCTGGAAAGTTTAAGGGGACAACCTGCCGAAGAGGCCTTTAATTACATAGTTCTGAGGAGTCTGAAACAGGCCCGGTATTCAACCGAAAATATCGGTCATTTCGGCCTTGCATCACAAAGCTATACCCACTTTACTTCCCCGATAAGGAGATATCCTGATCTCGTTATCCACAGGATATTGAGAGACCTGATTATGTGCAGAAAAGGGTTGCCCGATAAAAAGCTCAAGATATATGAGTCACTGTTGCCCGACATAGCGTTGCACAGCTCAAGAAGGGAAAGGGTTGCCGATGAGGCGGAGCGTGAAGTGGTGGATGCCATGAGGGCGTGGTTTATGAAGGGCAGGGTGGGGAGTGAATTTGCGGGTCGCATAACAGGTATAGCCCCTTACGGCATAAAGGTCAGGTTAAAGGATTTCTATATTGAAGGCTTTATCCATATCTCAGATATGACGAATGATTTTTATATCTATAATGAAAGCGATCTTACGTTCAGGGGTAAACATACAAAGAAGGTTTACAGGATCGGGCAGGATATCAGGATACTCGTGGAAAAGGTGAATATGCAGGAGAGGGAAACGGTATTCAGTCTTGTCTGACGCAAGGTTGAGAGAGACTCTTGAGCGTTTGTACGAAAACTTCGATTTTGAAACACACATCCAAAATGACCCTATAGAGTTTCCGCACAGATATAAAACCCGAATGGACATAGAAGTTGCCGCATTTATTTCCGCGCTGTTCGCCTACGGGAAAGTTGATATTTTCAAATCGTTCCTTGAAAAGGTTTTTTTACAAATGGGCAATTCTCCCTATTCATTTGTGATGGAGTTCAGCCGTTCAAAGGACAGCAGGCGCTTCAGGGGACTGAGATACAGGTTCAATGACGAAAAAGACCTCGTCATCCTTATTCTGTCTCTAAAGAAAGTCATGACGGACCATGATTCACTTGGCAATACCTTTCGGGCATTTTATGAAAATTCGGCGGGAGACACCAGGATGGCGTTGACCGGCCTTGCGGATATCTTTCTCCGGTATGCAGGTCAATCCGGAATAAAGGGAAAGGGGTTCGGATATCTTGTCCCTTCTCCTGCAAAAGGAAGCGCATGCAAGAGGCTGAATATGTTTCTCAGATGGATGGTGCGGGACAGTGATATTGACTTCGGTTTATGGAAAGGGATACCTGAAAAGAGACTGATAATACCGCTTGATACACATATTGCGAGGATAGCCGGGTGCCTGGGATTAACAGGGAGAAAAACCCCCGACTGGAACATGGCGGCAGAGGTTACTGAATCACTGAAACGTCTTAATCCTGAAGACCCGCTCAGATATGATTTTGCACTATGTCATCAGGGTATTTCGGGGGTTTGCCGGGCCGACGGGAGTTCCTGTGAGAAATGTGTGTTAAAGGTTGATTGAGCTATCCCTTCTCTCATCCCCGGCCCTTATTCTTTCGGGGTCTCGGGGATGAAAATTAACATTATTCCTTACCTGAATTAATTGCCATGCGGACGCAGTAGCCGGCGACTTTTTGCGACGCTATAATGATTGGGGTTTTTTGGAATATTGCAATCCGATGTATGTTTGTGTTAAAAATGGGTGTTCAAAAGGGCTGCAGGGTATTTTATGAATGATGAGATTACGTATAAAAAATCGGGAGTAGATATTGAAAAAGGAGAACGGTTAGTCAAGACAATAGCGCCCCTTGCCCGTGCCACATTCAGCAGTTGTGTTCTACAGGGTATAGGAAGTTTCGGTTCCCTTGTAAGAGTTGATACAGAGAAATACAGGGATCCGGTGCTTGTAAGCGGGACTGACGGAGTTGGGACAAAGCTCAAGATAGCCTTTATGATGGACAGGCATGATACGGTGGGAATCGATCTTGTTGCGATGTGTGTAAACGATATACTGACATCGGGCGCCGACCCCCTTTTCTTCCTCGACTACTTTGCGACCGGAAATCTGAAACCCGATACAGCATCGGATGTGATAAAGGGAATTGCCGAGGGGTGCAAATCGGCTCACTGTGCACTCGTGGGTGGTGAAACTGCAGAGATGCCGGATTTCTATAGTGATGGGGAATATGATATTGCAGGATTTGCTGTAGGGGTCGTTGACCGTAAGGAGATTATAGATGGGCGGAGTGTTTCCGCTGGTGATGTAATAATCGGGATTGCCTCCAGCGGGATTCACAGTAACGGGTATTCCCTTGTCAGGAAGGTTGTATTTGAAAAACATGGCTATAAAGTTGATAAGTATATAGATGAACTGGGAAGAACAATAGGAGAAGAACTTCTGGAACCTACGAGGATATACGTTGATGCGGTTGATGCACTTAAAGGGAAGGTGAAGATAAAGGCGATGTCCCATATCACCGGCGGCGGGATTCCCGGAAATATTATGCGTACTATCCCGGATGGATTTTCTATAGTAATAGATGAGACAAAGTGGAAAAAACCATTGATTTTTGATATTATTATGGCGTTGGGTAATGTCCCTGAGGAGGAGATGAAGCGTACATTCAATATGGGAATAGGATATACACTTGTTGTGTCAAATGCAGATGCTGAAAAAAGTATTCAGATGATTAATAAAAAGGGTTATAGCTCTTCCATTATCGGTTATATGGAAAAGGGAGCCAAGGGAACGAGATATGTCAAGAATTAAGAAGATAGTGAAGGCGATATTCACACCGATAACAGTGATGATCATACCGCACAGCAGCCTGAAGCCGTTAAGAATGAAACTACCGTCGATAGGGTTGATAGTATTAGTAACAGTGTGGGTGGGAGTAAGCATATACATAGCGATAACGGCGGTAAAGACGGAGCAGTATTCCAGGATGAAGGACAGGCTGGGGTTTTACTCGACGCAGTTCAGCGAGTTGAGGACGACAATGGATGAATTAAAGAAAGCGGAATTTGATTTCAGGAAGATATTTGCACTCGGGACAAAAGATGACATACTGGAGAACCTTGACACATCGTATACCGGATCGATAGATATGGAGATGGTAAAGAAAGAGATAAAGAAGACGATGGAGTCGGTAGCGGATATAAAGGACTACCTGAGCGAGCAGAGGGACATATACATGGCTACGCCGAAGGGGTGGCCCGTATCGGGGCATATAACATCCGGATTTGGATACAGGATACACCCGCAGCTTAAGACGAAGGAATTTCATACCGGTATAGACATAGCGGCGAGGCCGAGGAGTCCGGTGATGACGACTGCGGATGGGATAGTGAGTTATGCGGGGTGGAGCGGAGCAAACGGCAACCTGGTGGTAATAGAGCATGGATTTGGATATACTACTGCGTATGCGCATAACAAGAAGATAATAGTAAAGGTGGGGCAGAAGGTAAAGAGGGGAGATGTCATAGCGTATGAAGGATCGACCGGCCGGTCGACTGGACCTCATTCCCATTATGAAGTATGGATAGATCGAAAACCTGTAAATCCAAAGACATATCTGGGAGGATAGAAATTGAACATATCAAAGAAAACGGACAAAGTGGAGACATTCATAGGAAATAATTCCACATTTAAGGGTGAAATAAACACATCCGGGACCATCAGGGTAGACGGTACGATTGAAGGTAACGTGATATCGGACTGGGTTGTGCTTGGAGAGAAGGGAAATATAAAGGGTGACGTAGTCTCCAACGGAATAATTGTAGGCGGAAAGATAGAAGGTAATATTAAGGCAAAAGAGATAATTGAGGTCAAGAACAAAGGTAAGATTATAGGAGATATTCTGACACCCAAGCTAACGATTGTTGAGGGTGGAATAATCGAAGGAAAGACCAGCATGCAGGCTGAAGACACAAAGGTAGTTGAGCTTCAGAAGGCTGAAAAGTAGAGATCAGTAACCGGAAATAGTTATTATAAATCCTTTCATCGTATTTTCAAAACAAGCGATGCGGCAGAAGACAATCCCTGATTCCATTCCTGAATCTTTTTCAGCTGAACTGTAGCCTGTGCAGGATAATAAACGGATGAAACAATATATTTACGGATTAGTTATCATTTATGTTATAGGAATATGTTCATTGAGTTCCGATGCAGTAGAGAAACTGACAATAACTGCTGTAGGCGATATTATGATGGGGACTACCTACCCGGAAGAACTGTTACCTCCAAAAGACGGCATTGGCATATTTGACCAGGTAAGAGATAAACTCGGGGGGAGCGACATAGTGCTTGGCAATCTTGAAGGTCCTTTAACAGAAAGTGGGGGCCAGACAAAGTGCAGGGATGACGATGAGAACTGTTTTGCGTTCAGAACACCTCCGCGGTATGCCGATTATCTTAGAGCTGCAGGCTTCAATGTAATCAACATATCCAATAATCATGTTGGAGATTTCGGTAAGCAAGGGATTGAAAATACCAGAACATGCCTGATGTCTGTGAATATCAGTCCGGTAGGGGGAAAATATGTTGCCCTCATTAATGTAAAGGGGAAAAAAGTCGCGGTAGCGGGTTTTTCATTTATGCCTGTATCGGATTATTCATATTCCATTAATAACATTTTAAGGGCATCGGAAATCGTGAATGAATTAAAGAAGTCAAATGATATCGTTATCGTTTCTTTCCACGGAGGTGCAGAAGGTAAATCAGCATTGTATGTTACGGGTAAGGAAGAAGAGTTTCTTGGTGAAAAGAGGGGAAATGTGAGAGAGTTTGCACATGCGGTTGTAGATGCAGGTGCTGATGCAGTATTCGGTCACGGGCCCCATGTCCTCAGGGCGATGGAACTGTATAGAGGAAGATTGATTGCATACAGCCTTGGTAACTTTCTTACGTATAAAAGGTTCAATATCGATGGTGAAAGCGGTATTAGCATGATATTAAAAATTCGACTTGATCCGGAAACAGGAAAATTCGCAGGCGGAGAAATTATTCCCGTAAAACTTGTCGGCGAAGGATTACCAATAATTGACGGCAACAGAGAGGCGATAAAACTTATTAAGAGACTCACCTTGGAATATTCGGCTTCTTCTAAATTAACGATAGAAGATTCAGGTTTTGTAGTTCGGATTACCGGAAAACAAAAAATCAGTACCGTCAGAACAGATCATTAATTCTGTCGATGGAGCCCCACCACGACTATCAGTTCCGACAAAGTCGGGGCTTGTCCCCGATAAGATCGGGACAGGCGGGATAAAGAAGCCGGGCTGTGAGCATGAATAATTCGCTTGATAATATTATAACAAACACAATCAGGGAGAGCGGGCCTGTAACCTTCAAGAGGTTTATGGACATGGCCCTTTATTATCCGGGTCTGGGATACTATACTTCAGCAGATACAGGGATCGGACGGAAGGGCGATTTCTATACATCACCTCATCTCCATCCCACATTCGGCATGGTGCTCGCAAGACAGGTAGAGGAATGCTGGGACTGTATGGGGAGACCCGGAGACTTTATGGTTATTGAACAGGGTGCGGGAAAGGGATATCTTGCGCTTGATATCCTCGATTACCTTCGGGACAGAGATATATATACAACACTTCAGTACACGATTGTCGAAATTAATCCTGATGCATCTGCAGACCAGAAAAAAATGCTGGGCGGGCACGTTGAAAAAATCAGATGGATAAAGGAGATTAAAGATATTGAAATGTTCACAGGCTGCCTGGTATCCAATGAACTCCTTGACTCTTTTCCTGTACATCTTATACAAATGGACGACTGTATCAGGGAAGTATATGTAGATCTGGATGGTGATGACTTCGTTGAAGTAACAGGTGAACCGGCTACTCCTGATATTGAGAGGTATGTTGAGGAATTCTCAGTTGCACATCAAAAGGGATACAGGACGGAGATCAATCTAAAGATAAAAGAATGGCTTGAGGGCATAAGCTCAAGAATTTCCGATGGTTTTATTATCACAATAGATTATGGATACAATGCGGAAACGTATTACAGTGAAGAAAGGGACAGGGGCACCTTAATGTGCTATTTCAGGCATCAGGTTAATGAGGACCCTTACAGGAATATAGGCAAGCAGGATATTACCGCTCATGTGAATTTCAGTTCAGTAAAAAAATGGGGAGAGGAATCAGGTCTTGAAACTCTTGGGTACGCAGGGCAGGGCATCTACATGGTATCTATGGGGCTGGACGAGATTATCAGTGAAAAATATCTGAATAATGATAATTACCAGTTCGAGATGGCAAAGATAAAGGGTCTTATAGTACCGGGTGGCCTGGGGGAAAGCCATAAAGTCATGATTCAGTATAAAGGTGATAGTGACGTCAGGCTTAGAGGTTTTAATATCAGGAACAGGATGGGTGTTCTGTGATTATTTATGATTGAAAACGATTTTGTATCAGGGCAGGTTTTCATTGAATAAAGACCTTAATAAGCGTTTCATCTGTTTCCTGTTATAGCCTTTTTTGCCTTTCTTTGTTGTAAGGGGTCTGCTTCCGCTCTTTAATACTGCCTCCACAGGAAGCCGGGGTCTCTTTTTTCTGATCCTCTTTCGAGCCGACATAATGGTTAATTATAACCTGTAGTGTTTTTCATTTCAAACTGGTAATATCCTTTGCGGATTTGTATTATAATTAAGATATTGACATTCTATATTAAAGGAGGCATTATGAGCGCTATTAATACTGCAATCAGGATGGAGACCGATGCAATAAAGTTTTACGAAGAGGCAGCCGGCAAGTGTGAGCACCCTTTTGGTAAAAAGATGTTTTTATCTTTTGTCGAGGATGAAAGAAGACACCTGGATATGCTTAATAAAATCTTCAAGACCGCTGATGTTGTAATAAAAACCGGCGAACCGACCGAAGAGATAAGGACGGTTTTCCAGACACTGAAGGATGAAACGATGGAGAGAATAACCGCTACTTCCGACGAAAAGAATGCGATTAAAATTGCCATGGATATGGAAAAAGAGGGGTTTGATTTTTACGTAAAGGCTGCTTCGGAGACCGAGGGTGACAAAGAGAATGCCCTCTTTGAGAGGCTTGCATATGAAGAAAACAAACACTATAAAATACTTGCAAATACTTCTGCTTTTCTCAACGATACCGGTAACTGGTTTATGTGGGAAGAATATTCGATAGTAGAGGGCTAAAATAGTAGAAAGTATTTACCATTAGTTATTTATTATTTGTCATTTCGCAATACAGAATGGCAAATAAGGAGTTTATCTTTCCGGGTACTCCGCGGCAATAAATTGCTTTTACTTCAAACCCAGTACATCAAGCATATCATAAAGACCCGGCTCTTTTCCATATGCCCATAAGGCAGCACGGATTGCCCCTTTTGCAAATGTATCCCTGCTTGATGCCTTGTGCGAGATTTCAATCCTTTCGCCCATGGTGGCGAACATAACAGTGTGTTCACCAACTATATCTCCCGCCCTGATGCTCTGTATGCCTATCTCTTTTTTCTTTCTCTCGCCAATGAGGCCTTTCCTTGCATAGACCGCGGCTTCATTAATGTCCATGCCGAGCGTTTCTGCTATTATATTTGCCATTTTCAGAGCGGTTCCGCTCGGGGCGTCTTTTTTCATTCTGTGGTGTGCCTCGATGATCTCAACATCGTAGTTGTCTCCCAGTGTAATTGCGACTTCCTTCAGAATTTTGAAAAGGAGGTTAATCCCGACCGACATGTTCGGCGCCAATACACAGGGGATGTTCTTTGCCAGCGCCCTTATTTCCTTTATATCATCTTCAGTAAAACCGGTAGTCCCGGTAACCATCGCCTTTTTCATGTCGGAACATTTTCTTAGGTCGCTTAATGTAGAGAGTCTGGATGTGAAATCTATAACCACATCGGCATCCTTTATCGCATCATCAATCCTGTCTGTTATCATGACTCCCGTGTCTTCCGATCCAATAATTTTGCCTATGTCTTCGCCTGTTTTTTTGTGTCCGCTCCTCTCAAATGCTCCTACTATTTTTATTTCGGGGTGGTTATGTGCAAGCGAAGCTATGCGGCCGCTCATCCTTCCGGCAACTCCTGCTATTGCAACATTAATCATGTGGTATTATCCTCCTTTATCCCCTGGTTATCCTCGCTCCAGGTTGAATCGTTTTCTCCTCGAATTAAATAGCCTTCTGTTGCCCATTCTCCAAGATCGATCAATTTACATCTTTCAGAGCAGAAGGGCCTCCATTTATTGTCTTTCCACCTGGTCGACTTATGGCAGACGGGACATTTCAAATCCATGATAATCTCAACCTCCTGCAACCGGAACGCTATGGATTTACTATAACATCATTAACATCATTGCTTCTGTATTTGTTCAGACCGGTGATAAGCATTCCGGACACGATTCCGTTCATTACCCCTGTTAATATCCCTATGATAAGAATAATGGGAGTTAATATTATAACCACTTCGATTCGTTTAATAAAGACTATGTACGCGAGAAGGAGCTGGGTAATGTTATGGAACATCGCTCCAATCAGGCTTATCCCGACAGGACTGAATACCCGGGGCATCAGCTTAATGACTATCCCCATAGAAGTTGTGCTGACAACGCCGGCACCAAAACTGAGAAGAAAGGCCGGTCCGAGGAATGTTCCGGTGAAGAAAGAGCCAACGGTTACCCTTATGAGAGTAATAGTCATGCCTGCCCTGAATCCGTACATTACCATGGCGGTGAGAGTGATTATATTGGCAAGACCGAAACGCAGCCATGGTATTGGTGTAGGTATTAATTTTTCGAATCCATGTATAGCAATGGCATATGCTGACAGGAGTGCCAGCCTCAGGTTATCCTGTGATAGCATCGACTTTCCGGTTACCGTCTTTAGTACTATTAACTCTTACCACAATCCTGTTGGGAAGACAGACTATGGCGCCTCTTTTTATCCAGCCCTGTTTAATGCATATCTTGTTGGGACAGGGAGATTCGGTTATCCTCACCTTGCCATCCCTGATTTCAACAAGAGTATCACCCAGGGGACCTTTTACTTTTACACTCTTATCAGTATTAAGCGGCAGCATGTATACCTGTTTCCCATTAACATCAATGATTACTTCCGTTCCCTGGGGCATAACATTGTCGATGAATATCAGACCGGATATGGATATTGCCAAAAGTAAGAAAAGCAGGATGACATCAGCCGGAGTGATTTTTCCTTTCAGGTCTCTTAATCTCAATTTTATCTTTTATCCCTTCTGTAATATGGACTCGGCCATAATAATCGACTATTACCCCGCCGTAACCCATTTTCTCAAGTAATCTCATGCCTTTCTCAGGACCGAGTATGAATACAGCCGTAGCAAAGGAGTCCGTTATTACAGCTTTGTCTGCTATGACGCTTACACTTTGGCAGCCTCCTGCCGGCATCCCCGTCCATGGTATGAGAAGGTGGTGATATCTTACGCCATCTTTTATAAAAAATCTCTGGTAATCACCCGACGTTGATATGGCCATATTTTTGAGAGGTAATGCGGCGAGAATATTTTCGGTAGCTGAAACCGGCCTCGGGTCTCTTATACCGACCATCCAGGGTTTCCCGTCTGGTTTCAGGCCGTAAGCCCTTATATCGCCGGCAACAGATACCATGGCTGCCTTTATCCCGGAAGATGAAAGTATATCGATTGCCCGGTCTGCGGCATAACCTTTTGCAATACCCCCCAGGTCGATCATCATTCCCTTTTTCCTCAGATAGACTGTCTGTTTTTTTTCGTTTATTATTATATTTTTGTATGAGACCAATTTTAATCGTTTGGATATATCTCTTTTGCCTGGTATGAGTTTTTTCTGGAAATCCCAGAGAACCGAGATTGCGCCTATAGTGGGATCGAATGCCCCGCCGCTTTTTTTTGCAACCACAATAGAATCTTTAATGAGGTCCATTGTTTCCGGAGAAACATGGACCGGTTTCTTTCCCGCATTCCTGTTAATCTTTGAAAGCTCACTTCCATCGGAGTAAAAGTTTATCAGTGAGGAGAGTCTCTCTATTTCTCCAAATGCCTTGCTGGCTGCTAAACGCGCATTTTTCTTTGAGTTGCTGACAATATTTATCGTAACGATAGTATCCATAGCGATTTTTGAGTCTTTATATATTTTTTCCTTGCCCAGATTGCAGGAAAAGAGAGCCGGGAAGATTGATAGAACAGCGATTAAAGCAATAAATTTTTTCTTCATATGCATTTTATCCTTTCAGGATGCATTCAAATCTAAACGGGTTGTTGCCCAAACCATAAATTGTCACCCCTGAAATAAATTCAGGGCAGGCTCTGAACCATGTGCTGATTTTGTTTCAGTATCTCGTACCTCATTATTTTTATTAGATTTCCCGAACTTAATTCGGGATTCAGAATGACAGTAAGGGCATTTTCATATCTGGGCAACAGCCCGTATAGAATTGGCAAAATATTTGTTTCTAAGGAAGTTGCCGGTAATAGACTTCTGTACCCCGGCTACAGATTCAGGAGTCCCTTCCGCCATAATCCTTCCGCCGTCATGTCCACCCCCGGGACCGAGATCAATAATATAGTCAGCATTCTTTATTATATCAGGATTGTGTTCTATAACCAAAACAGTATTTCCCATATCTACAAGTCTGTTCATAACGCGCAACAATTTATCAATGTCAACAAAATGAAGCCCTGTTGTCGGTTCGTCCAGTATATACAGAGCACCTCCTGATGATTTCTTTGAGAGTTCCCTTGACAGTTTTATCCTCTGTGCCTCACCTCCTGAAAGCGTAACAGCCGGTTGGCCGAGTTTTATGTATCCAAGACCGATCTCATTCAGAAGATATAGCCTCTGTTTCAATTTTGGTATAGCCCTGAAAAAATCCAGCGCCTCGGCCATTGTCAAGTTCAGTACATCTGAGATTGATTTATCTTTATATTTGATTGCAAGCGTTTGCGCATTGAATCTCGTGCCTTTACATGTTTTACATGTAGCATATACATCAGGCAGAAAGTGCATTTCGTATTTGGTAATTCCCGCCCCCTGGCAGTCTTCACACCTGCCGCCTTTTACATTGAAACTGAATCTCGATGCTGTATATCCCCTAATTTTTGACTCAGGCAGCATTGCAAAGAGTTCTCTTATATAGGTCAGCAGCCCTGTATAGGTTGCAGGATTGGAACGGGTGGTTTTCCCCAGAGGTGACTGGTCTACACAGACCATCTTGTTGATTTTATCGGCGCCTTTAAGGCTTTTATATGTCCGTGCTGAGACTTCCTCCTCCGCGTGGGTTTTGGAAAGGGCCTTGTAAATTACTTCAAAAACGAGAGTGCTTTTGCCGGATCCGGAGACCCCGGTGATGCATGTTAACACGCCAAGGGGGATTCTTGCATCGATGTTTTTCAGGTTAAACGCGGAAGCGCCTCTGATTTCAAGAAAGTCAACAGGTTTCCTGCGGTCTTCAGGTATGGGAATCGATAGTTGTCCTGAAAGGAATCTGCCGGTAATAGATTGGGGATTTTTGGCCAGTAAATCAGCCGGTCCTGTAGCGACGATCCGCCCTCCGTGAAACCCGCCCCCCGGACCCATATCTATTACATGGTCTGCCGATCTTATAGTATCCTCGTCATGTTCAACAATCAGAACAGAATTGCCGGCGTCTCTTATCCTGTAAAGAGTATTTATAAGCCGTGAACAGTCGGCAGGGTGAAGTCCTATGCTGGGTTCATCAAGTACATATAATACGCCGGTCAGGGAAGACCCGAGTTGGTGCGCAAGCCTGACTCTCTGCGCTTCTCCACCTGATAGAGTGGCCACCAGCCTGTCCAGTGAAAGGTAATCGACACCTACATTTCGGAGGAATGCCAGCTTTTCCTTAATCTCCCTGATAACACGTCTTACAATAAATCTGGTTCTATCCGGGAAACTCAGGTTATCAATGAATGCCGAAGCTTCCTTCAGTGAGAGACCGGAAAGCTCCATGATATTAAGCTTATCAATTTTTACTGCCAGCGCTTCTTTTCGAAGCCTCATGCCCATACACAGGTCACAGGTTATTTTGCTATCCCGGGAATGCAGATATCCCAGGCCGTTACATTTGGGGCATGCGCCAATCCTGCTGTTAAAAGAGAAGAGACGGTGGGTCATTTCCGGATATGAAGTGCCGCATTCGGGACAGGAAAAACTCCTGCTTAATATTATATCCTTTTTTTTGTCAACAAGATTAATGTTTATGGTATCTCCGTGCCGAAACGCGATCTCGAGCGAATTCTTCAGTTTCCTCTCGAAGCCTGTTTTGAGTATGAGCCTGTCTACAACTACTTCAATATTGTGGCGTACGCCCTTCCTGAGCTTTATATCATCAGAGAGGTCTCTCAGATTACCATCTATTCTTGCCCTGACAAAGCCCTCACGCCTGAGCGATTCGATCAATTTTCTGTGTTCACCCTTTCTTTCACGGATTACAGAAACGAGGAGCTGAATTCTGGTTCCATCGGGCAGGGACATTATGTTTTCAATAATGGTTTTTGTATCCTGTGATGTTATCTCGGATCCGCAGTTATGGCAGTGAGCCTTCCCGGCATGGGTGTATAGGACGCGCAGGTAATTATAGATATCGGTTATAGTGCCGACAGTTGATCTCGGACTTTGTGATATTGTTTTCTGGTCAATTGCGATGGATGGAGAAAGACCTTCTATGAGATCTACCTCGGGTTTCTGCAGTTCTCCGATGAACTGCCTGGCATATGAAGAGAGGCTCTCCACATAACGCCTCTGGCCTTCCGCATATATTGTATCTATTGCAAGAGATGACTTCCCGGACCCTGAGGGGCCGGTAATAACAACAATTCTGTCTCTCGGAATATTTACACTTATATTCTTAAGGTTGTGTTCCCTTGCTCCCTTTATAACGATAAAGTCCTGCATTTTTAAGTGTTGTAGATGGTTTCTGATTTATAGTCCTGTTTAAACTCTTTACTATAACTTAAATTATCCATCCGGTTCAAACGCATTTGGTCTTCGTCCGCTAATCCTCAATCCCTGCCTTATCCATCGCTCGCTTGACAAACTTTGGGTCATAATTGTAAATTTAAGTCTGCATTTCTTCTGTTGAACAGGCGCGTAGCTCAGGGGGAGAGCGCTACCTTGACGTGGTAGAAGTCGACGGTTCGAAACCGTCCGCGCCTACCATAATTTTACCTTTTAAAATCAATAACTTAGCCTCATTTTTAAAAAACCGGTAAAATCAAGGGGTAAAGGTTTTAAATGCAATTTTTCCTTTTAATTGCAATGGGTTATCAAAACCGTCAACAGACCGTCAACAGAATAGTCTTTAAGGCTTTGCTTATCCAATACCGCTCTTCCCCCAAAAACTTTGATTTTTCAGGAACCCCTCACCTGATGCTATCAATCCCTATCACTATCTTTCCTGCTATCCATGCCTTCTTCTGATATCCCCGGGGCAGGAATTGCCGCTGCTTTCTTCAGGAGACTATTTTTCGTCAAGATTTCTTTTTTGAGGCAACGATTCCCTTTGGGAAAGATTTTTGATGAGGCAATTCGGCATCTTGACATATTCGTATAAAATGTATATATTTGTTTATAAGTAGTGATACTTTATACGGAGAGCTTATGGAACAAAAAACAAAAAGAATGATCGACTATTTCAAAAAACATGATGGAATTGCCCGGTTTTCTTCAATTATAAAAGCGGGGTTTCATCCGGACACGCTTAGAGCGCTTGAGAAAAAAGGTAAAATAGAGAAAATTGCCAGGGGACTTTACCGGATGACTCATTATACACTTGGTCCGTATCCCGATCTTGTTATTGCTTCTCTTCAGGCGCCAAGAGGGATCGTTTGTCTTGTATCCGCCCTTTCTTTTCATGAAGTAACAAACGAGATACCTAAATACGTAGATATTGCTATACCTGCGGGAAGTCGCGCTAACAGGATCAAATACCCCCCCGTAAGATTTTATCGTTTTTCAGTTAAATCGTGGAATACCGGTGTTGAAGTACATCAAGCTGAAGGCCATAAAATCAGGGTTTACAGTCTTGCCAAAACCATGGCTGACTGTTTTAAGTTCCGCAATAGAATAGGTGTAAATGTTGCCAGAGATGCACTTAAGATAGCAGTTACCGAGAAAGGCATAAAACCATACGATATAATGAAATACGCTAAAATCTGCCGTGTGGTCAGGATTATTCAGCCAATACTGGAAACAATGGTATGAAAAAAGATATAAAAATATAGAAGCATCTGTCAGGGCTCGGCTTCAGAACAAGGCAAAAGAAACGAACCGTCCATTTTCTGAAGTTCTTCAATACTACGGTATGGAGAGATTTCTTTATCGTGTTAGTCAGTCGAAATATGTGGATAAATTTATCCTTAAAGGGGCTTTGATGTTTATCGTATGGCATGTGCCTGAACGAAGAACAACCCTTGATATAGACTTTTTAGCACAATATGATAACCAGATAGATAGTATTGAGAAAATGATAAAGGGTATTTGTCAGATCGATGTGGTCTCCGATGGTCTTATCTTTGATTCTAAAAACGTGAAAGGTCAACGAATAAAAGAAGATGCCGATTATGAAGGAATACGAGTTAAGTTCGTTGGATTGCTTGAGCATTCTCGTATTTCTATGCAGACCGATATAAGCTTTGGAGATAGTATTTATCCAAAGCCGAAAATAATTGAATATCCTGTCATTCTGGATTTTCCAAAACCTAAGCTTAAAGGATATCCGGCGGAGAGTGTTGTCAGCGAGAAATTTGAAGCTATGGTAAAACTTGGACTTCTTAATAGCCGGATGAAAGACTTTTATGATATTTGGCTCATGATGCGTCAGTTCGATTTTGATGGATTAAGACTTGTTGAAGCGTTAAAAAGAACTTTTAAACAGCGCAAAACTCCTTTGCCGCAACGTAAGCCATTGTTTGCCGAAGAAATTTATGATGAAAAATCCGATCGCCAGACATTATGGAAGGCCTTTTTGAAAAAGGTAGATATTAAGCATGTGCCGGAAAAGTTGAGTACAGCGGCTGGAGAGATAGAAAGGTTTCTTGTTAGACCACTTATCGCGGTTAATAGAAATGAGGAGTTTAATGCAAAATGGAAAGCTCCCGGGCCATGGAAAAAATTATAGAGAGAATAAATTATGGCAAAAGAAGCAAAGGCAGGCATAAAAATAAATTATTAGAGGAATCCGGCTGGCGGTTTTTTGATACACCAATGGGTATTTCCCGGCATGGTCAAAGGCGTGCAAGAGGGCAACTGGCAAGAGGCACGATATTCACCTTATGGATATAAATATAACAAAGTGAATAAACTTCTTGAGATTGATGAGGCAGACAGCCGCTAACATAATTTCAATCGGAAGGCCATAGGGTCAGCCCTGTGACATCGTGATGTGATATTCACGGTGCCGGAGGAATCTGCACCAGACTTATATGGTCTCCTCCTCTCAGGGACAAAAGGAAGCAATAGTGACAAACTATTTTGATATTTTCGGATAGTTTTCATTTCGAAGGCATCGACACCTTTCTGCCTGCACGTAAAAGCACGCAGACGGGTTAGTTTGGATTTTTTATGAAGCAATGCGCAGAGTTGCAGATGTTTCTAAAATGTGATAGAGTATGGAGAAATTGAGGAAGAAATAAGTAATTCGTATATTAATTGTTAGCCAAAAATAAAACTTACAACAGATGCCTGATACGGTTTTAATCATAAATGGAGCCACCCGTATTAATGGGAACACAGACATTATTATTGAGAAAATTATTGAAGGTGCCAGAAGTAACAAAACAGATATAAGACTTATTAACTTACGAGAAAAGAAGATTGCAAACTGCATAGTATGTCTAAGAAATTATGGATATAGAGTCCATCAAGAATATTGTTGCACAATGGGCTGATTCTGAGCCATTGGTAACGAAAGCATATATATTTGGCAGTCGTGCTATAGGGGACTATAGAAAAGATAGTGATTTAGATGTTGCAATAGAAATTGAAATGGAGCCTGGTGATGAAAGTAAGTTGGCTACATGGCTTTGTGAAAAGCAGGGGCTCGAAGAGAGCTTATCGAGGCTTATTCCATATGACTTGCAACTCGAATATTTAAACGGTGACGAAACACCAAATGTTTTATCGGGAGTTGAAAGAGAGAGCCGGCCTGGAAAAACTGGACAGTGGCATAAGTGATAAAAGCTGCTCTAAAATAGGAAACTTGGGGTATCAGACATTCAGTCAAAGTCTGATCGCCCCGTACAGGGCAAATGGTGAAGCCGAAATTGGCTGATTGTCCTGAAAAAGACCGAAAGGAGCAGCAGGATGAGCAAAAGACCCAGAAGGAACCATGGAGCATCCTTCAAAGCAAAAGTTGCAATTGAA
>BDTO01000066.1 GCA_002897855.1 bacterium BMS3Bbin05 | reverse complement strand
CCAAAATGCTCCGTAATCACAGGGAACTCCTGTTGAACTGGTTTCGGGCAAATGGAGAAATTGCCCTTGGTAGCGTTGAAGGATTCAACAATAAGGCCAAGGTGGTCACCAAACGTGCCTATGGTTTCCGGAGCTATAATCTTCTGGAACTGGCACTCTATCATTCACTCGGTGACCTCCCTACTCCCAATTTTACCCACAAATTCTGCTGAAGAGCCGATTTTTATACATGTCATCTTCCTTTATTGCTAACTAAAATGTTGCCTGAATTACAGGCTTCTTTCTAATGCAATAATTTTAGAAAGAAGCTGTTGAGCGAAACCGCTGTGCCACCTATTAAGGAATTTCAATAAGCGGCTCTCAAGAGCCTGGAGATAGGCAATCTCAATTCAACAGAAAGATGACAAAAAATCCTAATACTAATGTGACAACAGATATCTCCTGGATGTTTTCAGACTGTATTATTTTATTTATTAAAAGGAACCCCCTCCCAGTTCAAAATAATATCAATATTTAAAGGCTAATTTCTTGACGTATTTTGCTTTTCTTTTGATATATTTTGTTAAAATGGCAAAAATGCATTTGGATGCAGATTCACCCCGTTAGTTAGAGTCTGTCCATAAATTGCCGTTTTTTATTTTTGTCATGCCCCGAAAACATTCGGGGCATCCGGAACTTATAGAAAAGAATAGATTCCGGCTTGAGGACTGCCGGAATGACAGATAGAGGGACTGTCTTTATGGACAGAGTCCAGTTAGTAAACAGCTGAAGGGGTTGCAGGGTTTGACGAAATTCGGAACAATTTCTAAGATTGTCCGCAGGAATGACAAATGGAAAAATTGAGTTTATACACAGATTCTGATTAAGAGAGAGCCTTTTTCTTCTCTTCAAGCTCCTCTCGGTCTATCTTACTTCTTGCGTCTCTTTTCTTCAGTATATCAAGGGGAAACTCACCAATTCCTGAGGTGTGAGTTGTTCTGGTCGAGAGAACAAGCCATCTGATTAAAAGGATGATTCCTGCGATCACAGCTACCCAGAAAACCGCCATTATGATCGTCCAGAACCATCCCATGCCATAGCCCCAGCCCATCATGCCGGGTCCCATCCAGCCTCCCGTGCCGTATCCTCCACCAAACTCGTTGGCAAAGGCAGCGGCCGTATTGATCAGAAGGGCTGTTGCCGATATCATCAGGGTCTTCTTCCTGGTTCCTCCTTCCAGGCTCTATCCGCCGGTCCGGTTCCTGCGTGATAAATTACAATGCACCTTGCCGAAGGCCCCGGCCTTTGGTCGAAGAGCTTGACGGATGCCCACTTCTCTTATCTCAATTATAACTTGAAGTGAATATCAAGATATTCGTCGATGGATAAAAGAAACGCCTATTTTTTCACAATGCTACTTATGATGGTTATAACATTCTTCCTGAAGGCATCGGCGTTGTGATTGAACGAATGTGGAGTCGTCATAATATTCCCGGCAATGATTAATGTCGGGGTCTCTTCCACCCTGAATGATTTGGCCAGTTGCAATGCCTTCCGTACCTCTGCAGCCTTTGCTCCTGATCTCAACTTGCTGTTGAAATCACTGCCCAGGCCGATTTTTTTGGCCAGATCCTCCAGTACCTCTATATTACCGATATCCTTTCTCTGAACAAAATTGGCGTTAAAGATAGCCTTCCTCATCTGTTCACCCTTTCCAGCATCCTCTGCCAGGAGATATGCTTCCGAGGGTTTGGAAGATCCCTTTCCCCAGTAAATAAACATGGCTTTCCACTTGGTCTTTTTGGGAAAGTTTCCTTTTATAACGGGGATCGAGGCTTCAAAGGCATAACAGTTACCGCAGTAAAAACTGAGAAATTGAATTATCCCGACAGTTTTACCGTTATAGTTGTACTGAAAACCCGGCACCTGTGTGTGAACACCCTTTATGGAAGGGCCCTGTTCCGCCAGGAGAGGCGATGCAGCAAAAACAAACAGAAACAGCATGAAAACCACTCTTTTGAATTTCATTTTTTCCTCCTATTCATGTTTGATCTTTTCCAGATAAACTGGATAATTGAAATCGGGACTGTTGCTCTTTGTGTGGCATTTTCTACAGGTTGCTTCCGTTACAGGCGGCAAGGGGGTGGAATAGTCGGACAGATGATCCCTGCCCTGGCCGTGGCATACCTCGCACTGGACATCAGCCAGCTCCGGTGTTGTTGCAATACTGTAAAAACCTCCTTCCTCCCCGAAGCCGACTGTATGACACTTAAGGCATTCCGGATCAGATGACTTGCCCCTTTGTTTCAGCGATAAGAATGCATTGGCATGCCTTGTTCGCTGCCAGGTCTCTACAAATGGCTGATGGCATTTACCACACTCGGAAACACCGGCATAGGTGGTCTTACCGGAAGGCGGTTTTTTGTTATCTGAAAGCCCGGCAACCATCATGTCATACTCCTTTAGAACCCTCCTGACATCCTTGTCTTCCATGATGTCCTTATCCAGTGTTTGCCATCGGTGTTCGAAATCCGAAACCTTACCTTTATTGTTAATTTGAAGAGTCAGTATTCCCAGCTTTTTCCCCTCCGGATAGCCTGATACGACAACGGACCCGTTTATCTTCACGGGTTTATCCAGTATTTCCCCTGAGGACAGGATTATCACATCCCAACCCTTAAGAGAACTTAAACCGGACAGGGGCCGGTCGGTGAGAAGGATGTTCAGCCTGCCCTCCTGGTAATCCCTCTCATCTGCGGTTATGTTTATATCAATGCCTTTTCCCCTTATCGACAACGATCTCCTGAACAAGGGGTCCTCTGCAACAACAGGGACAGATAGCTTTTTAACAAGAGATTCAAGGAACCCAGGTGAAAAGCCCTTTTCGTTGTTCATAAAAGCAACCGCATCATATTGCATTAAGCTGAAGGCGTTCAGCATGGCTTCAGCCTTGAGCCTCCCCTGAGGGGTATCTTTATCCGTAAAATTACCGGCATCCACAAGGACAAAAGGAGAGAGTTCATTTGCATGTCCGTCAATATATCCGGCCCTCCTGGCCACACCGCCCGACTCCGACTTCCTGGTGCAGCCGCATGGTTCGAGTTCACCCGACACACTGCCGGTATAAAGGATATTGAGTTCATTCTCTTCACCGGATGCAATTACAGGAGACAGAACCATTAAGAGATAAATACAGATCCTAACTGCATGGCATGTATATTTATATGTTCTGACGATCATTATAATCTGTAATAATACATATAAAGTTTGAAAATATTATGAAGAGACAAAAATGCGGGAATATTATAGAGTTTAAACTACAGAGTCTGCCCTGAAATGAATTCAGGGCAGGCTCTGAACCTTGTACCCCGAGAACCTTCGGGGCATATGTTCAAAATGACATCCCATGCGTTCTCAGGATTGTGAAACAGCCTGTCGGAGTCGGATTTAATGGAGTTTTCAGCAACAGAAGATTTTGCTCACACTACTCTTCCACGATGAACCGTTATGTCTTGAGCACCCTTGTGGAGTTCAGTACGGCTAAGATGGCGACACCCACGTCTGCAAATACCGCCTCCCACATGGTCGCCATACCGAGGGCGCCGAATATTATGAAAAAGCCTTTGATCCCAAGGGCCATGGTTATATTACCGAATACAATCCCCCTGGTCCTTCTTGAGATATGCATTGCGTCAAGCAGTCCGGAGAGCCTGTCCTTCATGAGTACCACGTCGGCGGCCTCTATGGCGGCGTCGGAGCCGAGCCCGCCCATGGCGATCCCGATATCCGATGCCGTAAGCACCGGGGCATCGTTAATGCCGTCGCCCACAAAGCCTATCTTGTGCCTGTTTCCGTCAATCTCGTCTTCGAGGTC
>BDTO01000065.1 GCA_002897855.1 bacterium BMS3Bbin05 | reverse complement strand
ATTTAAAAACCAAAATACCCTTCAGTGTATACAATTAGTTACTTGAATTTTTACAATAATATCAGTAGGTTAATATCTATTATTGATATTTGCTTAGTAAACTCACGCTAGGTCCCGGGGATAAGCTGCAACCTGATGATCCCTTCCTCACATTATTCTACGAGTTTCACCGTTCGATACGGCCAGCACAAGTATGTGTAATCATTGGATATAGTTATGGAGATCCTCACATCAACTTCATCCTCGACCAGGTACTCGATGCAGGAGGGAATCTCCTTGATGTGAATCCCGGAAACCCGAGCAGCAGGTATATGTCTGAACCTCGTTATCATCACTTGAGGCTCGGTACCAGAATCGCTCTAGTAGATGGGAAGCTACATTCAGAGATCGAAAGGCTGAGTGCATGATGGCTCTCCGAAACATCTCCATCTGTGCAGGTAGAAACGTTTTGCCGCATACGGTATCGGAGTCCCAGCATGTGGTTCAAGCAGAGCGTAAGGGCTAAGCCTAACACTTATAAGGCCTCTGTTTGTTCCCGAAAAGCTCCGCATCCCGACTTGTCGGGAAGAAGTTTCACTCTACGGGACAGGCAGACGCAAAAGCGATCCTGAACGGGAAATATAAATAAGGATATTTTCTTATTTCAAGAAGACTGCCATCAGTTCTGATTTAATTTCCAATTACGGCATCAGAGAAAGTCTGACTGTCTGCGTGTACCACACAGGCAGGCGTTAAACACTTATCGTGGCTTAATAGTCAGTTGTCTGGAATGCCTCTTTCAATCTCTGACCGAAGGCAGGGAGGAACCTTCTTCTTATTCAGAATGCACAGATACATCTTCTTTGCACGTAGATCAATTCCACAGTAAAACTTGTGCTGTTTGGTGTAAAATTTCATATGGTCTCCTTTGATTATGGTTCTATACCAATCCTGGTACGATGGTATGTATAACATGGGAGGCCTTAATGAGTATCAAGTCAGTGCAGTGAAATCGAACCATACGGCACTTTTTGGGCAAATAATGTTTTAAGGTATTTAAATTGGTTTTTTGCAGTTTATTGAGTTTCAGTGGTTCGATTCACTGACTTGATCGTTCCCCCCTCCGCTTCGCTCGGGGTAAGGCGGAACTGACCGGCTCGTGTCTGTCTCCCTCGCTCCGCTTCGGGAGAACCAGACACTCGAACGGATGCCCTGCGGACAGCGCTCAGTTCCGCATTAGCGATCGGAATTAAATATGAAAGGCTCTTGTCGTCTCTGCAGAAATACTGCTGAACTAAGAGAAAGCCATATCATTCCAAGTTTCGTTTATAAATGGTTAAAGGAGACTTCTGGTAGTGGTTTCATAAGATTTGGTCACACCCCAAATCAACGCATACAAAACGGGTTAAAGCCATATTGGTTATGTGATGACTGTGAAGGGCTTTTTAATACTTGGGAAACTGAATTTGCTAATAATATTTTCCACCCTATGAACAATGGAGAAAAACCAACTTCTTCATATGGTCCTTGGCTTCTTAAGTTTGCTGTCTCAGTTTCCTGGCGGGTTTTAAGTTATTTTTTGAAGGACATGAACTATCACATTTCCCTAATGAATTTCAGTTGACCACAAAGAAGGCATTGGCAAAGTGGAAAGATTTCATGTTGGACCAAAGTCTTCTTAGAGTCTGTGTATAAAGTCAGTCCCTCTATCTGTCATTTCCCGACTTAGTCGGGAAATCTATTCTTTTCAATAAGTTCCGGATGTCCCGAACGCTTGCGGGACATGACAAAAATAAAAAACGGCAATTTATACACAGACACTACTTAGTATAATTGAATCTCATCGCAGTAAAGCCACTCGTCCCGATCCTGGTAATCCGAGGGTCAATACGCCACCACTATCTTCCCATCTATCCATGCCTTATTCTCCTGATACTCTAACATTCCTCCTTTCTTTTTTCTTGCAGAGGATAATATAATATCTTTATTCTATGCCATGCTGTTTTATTGGTTCTGTTTTAGTATGGAAATCGTTATCTGAGTGTTTGAGATGGAAAGAGAGGATATTAAGATGCAAAGACTTTCATCAATAAACGCATTAATTGTGAGTCAAAAAAAGGAATGGGGGGAGATACTCACCGGATTTGAAACTAAGAATAAATACGTTGTGATGGACCCCTCCGGTAATGAGCTCTATATGGCCGCTGAAGAAGGGGGCTCAATGCTTCTACGGATTTTTTTAAAGGCATTGCGCCCTTTTGAGATCGAGGTCTTAACCTTTGATAGTAAACCTGTCTTGAAGTTGAAGAGACCTTTTCGATTCTACTTTCACCAACTAAACGTTTTTAACTCACAAGGAAGCCCTTTAGGGACAATACAAAGGCGCTTTTCCATATTACGCCGCATCTACTCGGTATTAGACGGTTCGGGACAGGAAATATTTCAACTTTTTGGACCAATTCTTCATCCATGGACATTTGAAATCAGAAAGAATGGCATGGAATATGGCAAAATCACAAAAAAGTGGAGTGGACTTTTGAAGGAAGGTTTTACTGATGCAGACAATTTTGGTGTCTCTTTCCCCACAGGATGGAATATAAATGTGAAATCCCTGCTTTTGGGTGCTGTGTTTTTGATCGATTTTGTTCATTTTGAAAATAAAGGCAACTGAGAACATTTTCAGCTAACACTTATAAGGTCACCGTTTGTTTCCGGAAAGCTTCGCATCGGGACAAAAGTGATTCTGAGCAGGAAATATAAATAAGAATATTTTCTTATTTCGAGAAGACTGTCATCAGTTTTGACTTAATTTTCAATTACCGAAGGCCGAGGAAATTTAGAGGGGCAAATCTACACGGGCTGTTGCCCAAATATGGAAATGCCCTTACTGTCATTCTGAACTTGATTCAGAATCTAAAAAAATAATGAGGCACGAGACCCTGAAACAAGTTCAGGGTGACAATTTATGGTTCGGGCAAGAGCCCGTACACATTTCACAGATTTAACTTTTTGCAAATATGTCTTATCTTTTTTCTGAGTCTCCTGTCTTTATCTGATGTTTCTTTAAACTTGTGGCTTGCCTGAGATACAGCAGACTCACCAACACCAAAATAAGCACCGATTCCCTTTAGTCTCCTCTCCTTGACCCCTCATCTCTCCTCCCTTTAATAAGGGGAGGATGGGATGGGTTATCCATCTCAGGGGTGACAATTCAGGACTTTATACGATTTTGTCAATATTGATATAGTTTGTATCATAATTTCAGCTTGATGTCAGGTAAGGAGCCGGGAAATTTTATTCGATTTCTGAAAATTGACCCAATTGTCTGAATTTGGCGTATCTTTCTTCAACTAACTGTTCAATGGGTTTGATCCTTATTTCATTATATGATTCCAGAACTGCCTTTTTTATAGATTCCGCCGTTGCCCTGTAATCTCTGTGGGCGCCTCCGAGGGGTTCCTTGATAATCCGGTCAATAACTCCGTATCGTAGCAAGTCCCTTGAAGTTAACTTCAAGGCCTCTGCTGCCTTGGCATACTCTTCTTTCCCTACTTCACCGTCCTTATGCCACAGTATTGCAGCACACCCTTCCGGAGAAATGACAGAATAAATTGAATGATCGAGCATAAGCAATCTGTCGGCAACGGCCAGGGCTATCGCACCCCCACTGCCCCCTTCTCCGATAATTACGGAAATTATAGAGGTCTTTAATTTGGACATGTGCATAAGGTTTGTTGCTATTGCCTCGGATTGCCCCCGTTTTTCGGAACCGATTCCAGGGAATGCCCCTGGAGTATCGACAAGAGTAAGGACAGGTTTGTGAAATCTTTCAGCAAGTTTCATGAGCCTCAGCGCCTTTCTGTAACCTTCGGGATGTGGTTGGCCGAAATTCCTGGTGATCCTGTCTTTTGTACCGCGGCCTTTCTGATGGCCAATAATAAGGAACGGCTGCTCTTCGATTCTGCCGAAACCACCCACAATGGAGGGGTCATCTGAAAATTTCCTGTCTCCATGAAGTTCTTCAAAATCCTGTACAATTTCATTTATGTAGTCAAGAGTATACGGCCGCTCCGGATGCCTCGCTATCTGTGTCTCCTGCCAGGGAGAGAGTTTATCGAATATCTCCTTTTTCAATTTCCCGGCTTTTTTCTCAAGTCTGGATATTTCTTCCTTTATGTCGACGGAGCCGTCTGTATCCGTCAGGCGCTTCAGTTCTTCGATTTTTAATTCGAGATTCTGTAATGGTTTTTCAAAGTCAAGATAAATGTTCATTATATGTCACCTTGACTCTGTTGTTGCCGAGTATTTTTTTAAATGAATCGATAATATCACGGTTCACTGTTAATCCTGAGTGTGTGGCTATGGTCGCTTCGTAGTCATCAAGGAAAAGTTTAACATAAAGAGGGCATTTCCCTGAATGAGACTGAACGGTTTCTTTCAGACTGAAAAGCAGGTTGCCGGGATCTGATGCTGCAATTTTCACTTCGACCGAGCAGGAGTCTGAATTGAATTCCGTCTCCAGAGGGATAATGAATTTGGCATGTATCTTTGGCCCCTTATCGGTCAATTCCATTGTCCCTTTTAGCAGGATAGAGTTGTCTTTAATCAGAATGCCGGCATATTTATTATAAGTGTCGGGGAATGCTATGACATCTATATATCCCTGGTCGTCTTCAAGGATAAAATTAGCCATTGTCTCCTGTTTTGACCTGGTGAGCGATTTTCTGATTGAATGGATGATGCCCGCAATTGTAACCTCTTCACCATCTCTCAAAGTTTTAGCCTTATGCAGATATGATGTCTTTACAGTATTGAGAGAGACAAGATAGTCGGAATACTTGCTTAGGGGATGACCGGTAATGTAAAAGCCGAGGGCTTCTTTTTCACAGACCAGCAGTCTGTTTTCATCCCACTCGTCTGATTCACTGTATTCCCCCCCGTCTTTAGAAAAATCCTGTTTGCCGAATAGAGATAAACTGCTTCTTCTGCCGTTATTATGTTCTATCTCCTCAAACACCGACTTTCGGGTAGTGATTATCTTATCAAATGCGCCGGCCTTCACCAGTTGTTCAAGTACTTTTTTGTTTACCTTTCTCGAGTCTACCCTGTCTATAAAATCCTCAAATGCTGTAAATGGACCCTTCTGCCTTGCCTCAATAATCGAATCGATTGCTGCTGTTCCCGCCCCTTTGACGGCTTCCAGCCCGAACCTGATGGAATTGCCGGAGACCATGAATTCCTTGCCGCTGTGATTTATGTCCGGAGGTAGTATCTCTATGCCCATGTTTTTGCATTCTGAAATGAATTTTACTATCTTGTCGGTGTTGTCCATATCCGAACTCAGATTCGCAGCCATGAATTCGACAGGGTAATTCGCCTTGAGATAAGCAGTCTGGTATGCGACATATGCATAAGCGGCGGAATGGGATTTATTAAAGCCGTATTCGGCGAAATAAGACATGAGGTCGAATATCCTTTCGGCTTTCGCTTCGGTTATGCCGTTTTTTGCAGCACCCGAGATAAACTTCATTTTCAGTTTTTCCATCTCATCCGGCTTCTTTTTCCCCATTGCCTTGCGGAGTATATCGGCTTCGCCCAAAGTAAAGCTCGCAAGTTTGTTTGCTATGCGCATAACCTGTTCCTGATAAAGGATAACTCCGTATGTTTCATCCAGAATGTCCCTGAGCTGGGGAAGATCGTATTTTACATCCGTAACACCTCTTTTCCTTTTTATGAAATCCTCTATCATGCCGCTTCCGATCGGCCCGGGCCTGTACAAAGCGACCAGTGCGATAAGGTCTTCGAAGCGGTTAGGCGCCATCTTTACCAGGATTTCACGCATGCCGTCGCTTTCAAGCTGAAATACCCCTGTTGTGTTACTTGAACCAAGGAGTTCATATGTCTTCCTGTCGTCGAGAGAAATAGTATTAATATCTATCTCCCGGCCGTTCTCCCGCGCATATCGCAGGGTCTTGTCGATAACAGTAAGCGTCTTAAGCCCAAGGAAATCGAATTTCAGAAGGCCTATCTTCTCGATTGAACTCATATCAAACTGTGTGGTGACGGATTCGTCTGAAGGACTTCTGTACAGGGGGGTATATTCAGTAAGTGGAGCAGGCGAAATGACGACACCGGCGGCATGTGTAGATGCATGCCTGCATAAACCCTCAAGCCTTCTTGCAATATCCAGGAGTTCTTTGTATCTGTTATCTGTTTTATACAGTTCCATCAGCCTTGGTTCGGCCTTCATGGCGGCATCTATGGTTATATTGAGGGTGTTCGGCACGAGTTTTGCAATCCGGTCTACCTCTGCATAAGGTATGTCGAGCGCCCGTCCTGCATCCCTGATGGCCCCCTTTGCAGCCATTGTCCCGAAAGTAATTATCTGGGCGACATGGTCATGCCCATATTTATCAGCGACGTATGATATTACCTCCGGTCTCCTGTCCTTGCAGAAGTCTATATCAATATCAGGCATACTTATTCTTTCGGGATTCAGAAATCTTTCAAAGAGCAGATTGTACCTGAGAGGGTCTATTTCGGTGATGCCGAGTGCGTAGGATACAAGGCTGCCTGCGGCGGACCCCCTACCCGGACCCACAGGAATTCCGTTCTGTTTTGAATAATTTATAAAGTCCCAAACTATAAGAAAATATGATGAATAACCCATCATTTTTATAATATCGAGTTCATGATTAAGTCGCTCCATGTAATTTTCGGGTATTTCTTCACCACACCTGTTCCTCAGCCCTTCATGCGCAAGTGATGTGAGATATTCATCGTCCTTGCGGCCCTCCTCTAAAGGGAAGGTCGGGAGGAGATAATGGCCTGTTTTGAATTCAATATTGCATCTTTCTGCTATTAGAACCGTATTTTTTATAGCTTCAGGAATATCTTTGAAAGATTCCTTCATTTCCTCCGGAGACTTGAAATACAGCTGATCGGTCCTGAATTTCATCCTGTCATTGGAATTGACCGTCTTGCCGGTCTGAATGCATAAAAGTACATCATGGGCCTTAACATCATCTTTTCTCAGGTAATGGCAGTCATTGGTTGCAACGAGAGGGATATGAAGTTCATTCGAGAGTTCTATCAGTTTCCTGTTGACCTCATTCTGTTCTTCGATGCCGTTGTCCTGAAGTTCCAAAAAGAAGTTTTCCGCCCCCAGGATGTGCTTGTAGCGCAGTGCTGCTTCACGGGCCTTGTCCATCATACCCCTGTTCAGATAACTCGGCACCTCACCTTGAAGGCATGAACTGAGACCTATCAGCCCTCCGCTGTATTGTTCGAGCAGGTCGAGATCTATGCGCGGCTTGTAATAGAACCCCTCGATGTATGCTCTGGTCACCAGGTTGACAAGGTTTTTATATCCGTCAATATTTCTTGAAAGCAGTATGAGATGATAATTGAATTCTCCGGATCTCCTGTCCCTGTCAAGCCTGCTTCGGGGTGCAACATATACCTCACAGCCGATAATGGGTTTGACGCCTGCCTTTATTGCCTGCGTGTAAAACTGGATTGCTCCAAACAGGTTTCCGTGGTCAGTGATAGCGACAGCCGGCATCCTGTAGGATGCAGCAGTGTCTACCAGCTCCTTTATCTTGATAGCTCCGTCCAGCAGGCTGTATTCAGTGTGGATGTGAAGGGGGACAAAATCCGTATGTTGCATATATAAAGTTTAATCTTTCATTTCTTTGCAAGTCAATGAAGACGGCCTCGTAAAAAGTCTGCCTAAATCAGATCATAAGACTGAAGAACTTCCCTGAGCTTATTTTTGTTGGCCTGTGCCATTTCACAGAGAGGCAGCCTGAATTCTTCCTTGATTTTCCCCATAAGTGCAAGCGCCGTTTTTACCGGTATCGGATTTGTTTCCAGGAACATTGCTGCATTCAGCGGTTCAAGCTTACAGTGCATTTTCCTTGCATCATCGATAAGACCTCTGTTTATGAAGGAGCACATCTCGGAGACCATCTTTGGTACGATGTTTGCTGTAACCGAAATTGTGCCTTTCCCGCCGAGCATCATGAGAGGAAATGTGGTAAAGTCATCACCGGAAAGGACTTTTATCTTGTCGCTGCACAGCCGGATAATATCACTTGCCTGCCTCATGTTCCCGGTGGCTTCCTTGATCGCCACTATATTATCTATCTCAGCAAGGCGGGCAACCGTATCGGGCAGTATATTACTTGAGGTTCTGCCCGGCACATTATAAAGAATAATGGGAATATCTACAATGGTAGCAATTTTTCTGTAATGCCGGTAAATGCCTTCCTGTGTCGGTTTGTTATAATATGGAGAGACCAGCAGGGCTCCGTCGGCGCCGGCTTTTTGGGCCTTTCTGGTTATCATTATCGTTTCTTCTGTTGAATTGGCGCCTGTGCCTGCAATAACGGGAATCCTTTTATTAACTATCTCTATGGCCAGTTCTATTACCCTTTGATGCTCTTCATAATTGAGTGTAGCCGATTCACCTGTGGTGCCGCAGGGCACTATTGCACTGGTTCCTTCCTTTATGTGCCATTCTATCAGGTCGCCGAATGCCTTTTCGTCAACCTTTTCATTGCTGAAAGGGGTTACTATAGCGACAATAGATCCATTAAACATAATTACCTCCTGCAATTTTTTGGTAAAGACTCCCTAATATTTATTCCCCTCTTTGGTAAAGAGGGCCTGTCCCGACTTGTCGGGGGTTAGGGGTGATTTTCTAAGTTATAATCAATTCCATACCGGAAAAAATCTGTTAAGCTGCGCGCATATTATTAAATATCTATTTTCCCTTCAAATACGGTAACGGCAGGGCCTGTCATGAAGACGTGACCATCGCTATCCCATTTCAAAAACAGGTCTCCACCTGAAAGATGTACCGTTACTTCCCGCCTGGTAAGTTCTTTCAGGGCTGATGCAACTGCGGCGGCCGATGCCCCTGTTCCGCATGCCGGCGTTTCCCCTGCTCCTCTTTCCCATACACGCATCTTTATCTCATCCCGGTTAATTATCTGCACAAATTCGACATTGGTTTTTCCGGGAAAGAGCTCGTGATTCTCAATTAATGGTCCATAATAGGATACAGCAAAATCGTCAGTGTTATCAATAAAAATCACGGTATGGGGATTCCCCATAGAGACACATGTAATATTGAATTCCATGTCCTCGATCTTCAATGGAAAATCCATAATTTCCCCTTCAAGTTTTACGGGAATATCCATTGCGTCCAGAGCGGGCCTCCCCATATCTACCTTGACCATATCTCCGTTATCCCCGTTCTTTTCCGGCCTTATTATACCGGCCATGGTCTCGATGTCAAGGATTTTTTTGTTGGAATATCTCCTGTTCCAGACATATTTTGCCAGGCATCTGATGCCGTTTCCGCACATCTCAACCTCGCTGCCGTCGGCGTTGAATATCCTCATCCTGAAATCAGCTTTTTCGGATGGATAGAGCAAGAGCAGCTGGTCAGCGCCTATACCCAATCTTCTGCTACAGATTTTTGCTGCGAGCCCGGTCAACCGGGAGACTGCGGAATCCTGCATGGATTTATTTTCGATGCAATCGATCAGAATAAAATCGTTACCCAGGCCGTGCATCTTATAGAATGTCGTTTCCATTTTTATTAGAGAAAACCAGGGATTGATTCGCCTCTTATAAGGTCGTTTAAGTTCTCTCTCTTTTTAATGAGATAATGCCTCTCACCGTTCACCAACACTTCAGCGGCACGGGGACGGCTGTTGTAATTTGAACTCATCGAAAAACCGTATGCCCCGGAACTCATTACGGCCAATAATTCACCTCTTTCCGGCCTGGGCAGATTTCTTGCCTTTCCGAGGAAATCTCCGGACTCACATATCGGCCCTACTATGTCTGCGAGTATCTTTTTCCTCCGGTTCTTCCTGACAGGGATAATGTTGTGAAATGCTCCGTAAAGAGTGGGTCTGATGAGGTCGTTCATTGCTCCATCAACGATTATGAATTCTTTGCCTTCGCCGTTTTTGGTATAAATAACCTTTGTTACAAAGATTCCGGCATTTCCGACCAGCGATCTGCCGGGTTCTATGATAACCGTAACACTCATATCCCTGAGTATGGGTATGAGTTCCGATGCAAGATCGGAGGGCATAGGCGGCTCTTCAGAGACGTAGCGTATGCCAAGTCCCCCTCCGATATCAAGGTACCTGACATTTATACCGTTTTCTCCAAGACCCTTTATCAGCAGTATAATGCTGTTCAATGCATCTACAAATGGCGTGACCTCTGTTATCTGTGAGCCTATATGGGCGTGTATGCCGACGATTTCCAGGTTCTTCAGTTTCTTTGCCTGCATGTAGAAGTCGAGCGCATCTTCGATGGGTACCCCGAACTTGTGTTCCTTCATACCCGTGGATATGTAGGGATGAGTCTTCGGGTCTATATCGGGGTTGACCCTCAGGGCAACAGGTGCCTTTTTTTTCATTAGTGAAGCTACCCTGTTAATCTCAATCAGTTCCTGGTCGGACTCCATGTTGAACATAAGGATGCCTTTGCTGAGGGCAAACCTGATCTCTTCCACGGTCTTGCCGACTCCCGCATAAACAATCTTACGCGGGTCAACACCTGCCTTTAGAGCACGGTAAAGTTCGCCGCCTGAAACAATGTCCGCACCACCTCCATGAGATGCAAATGTCCTGATTATTGCCGAATTCGGATTTGCCTTTAACGCGTAACAGATAATATGGGGAATCTTTCCGAAGGCCTTATCGTAGGCAAGGAAGTGACGTCTCAGAGTCCTGTAACTGTAAATAAACAGGGGAGTCCCGTATGCCTCCGTCAGTTTACCTACAGGGACTTCTTCAGCATATAATCCGCCCTTTTTGTACCCGAAATAGTGCACATTCTCCTCCCTGAAAATAACTAAAAAATAATTATATAGTTTAACATATTATAGTTACGCTGTACATTATGTTTAAATGTTCAAATCCCGGGTTTTTCAGGATATCTATAGATGTAGTGAAGTGTTTTTTGGACATATCCCCGATTCTTATGTTAATTTAAATACTCTTTTTTTGTTATACAAGAATTTTCAGAGGGGGTTCAGTGGGGAAAAATATAGTAGAAAAGATATTTTCTTCTCATTTGTCATATGGCGATCTGAAGCCCGGCAATCCTGTCGGACTGAGTATTGATGAGGTCTATACTCAGGATGCGACAGGGACAATGACATGGCTTCAGTTTGAGGCAATGTCGGCCGGCCGGGTCAAGGTGCCGCTGGCGGTTTCTTATGTTGATCACAATATGATACAGTCAAACTCCATGAATCCCGATGATCATGTCTTTCTGCAGACGGCAGCGGCAAAGTTTGGAGCATTTTTTTCAAAGCCGGGCAATGGGATATGCCATCAGGTGAACCTCGAGAGGTTTGCAAGACCCGGATGGACAGGTCTCGGCACTGACAGCCATACACCCACAAACGGCGGAATGGGGATGATCGCCATTGGGGTCGGAGGCCTTGACGCTGCAACCGTTATGGCTGGCTCCTCTTTTGAGATAACCATGCCCAGCGTAGTTCTTGTTAATTTGACCGGTAAACTGCAGAGGCCTTATGTTTCCGCCATGGATATTATTCTCGAACTGCTGCGGAGACTTACGGTTAAGGGTGGGGTCGGTAAAATCTTTGAGTATGGCGGAGAAGGTGTAAAAGACCTTACCGTAACGGAAAGGGCTACAATTACCAACATGGGAGCTGAACTTGGCGCCACTACTTCGGTGTTCCCCAGTGATGACAATACCAGGCTCTTTCTCAAGGCCCAGAAGAGAGAGAGTGACTGGACGGAGATTATTGCGGATGATGATGCCGAATATGCTGATGCTATCGAGATAGACCTTGATAAGCTTGAACCGCTGGTTGCACAACCTCACAGCCCGGATGCCGTGGTGCCTGCCGGGGAGCTTGCCGGAAAGAAAGTAGATCAGGTCTGCATAGGGAGCTGCACCAACTCTTCTTACCAGGCGATGCGTACAGTTGCCTCATTGTTAAAAGGCAGAAAAGTGGCCGACCGTGTTAATCTTCACATTAATCCGGGATCGAAGCAGGTCTATGAGATGATCGCCCGTGACGGCAGCCTGGCTGATATGATATCGGCCGGCGCACGGATGCTCGAGTCTTCCTGCGGCCCCTGCATAGGCATGGGTGGTTCGCCAGCTACGGGCCATGTATCGGTAAGGACATACAACCGGAATTTCAGGGGGCGCAGCGGCAACAGGGAAGCATTTGTATTCCTTGCAAGTCCGCTGTCGGCTGCGATTTTTGCCGTGAGGGGTGAAATGATGGACCCGCGTGAGGCCGGAATGGGTGCGACCGTTTTTGATAAACCTTCCGAATATCTGATAGATGAAAATCTTATTATACGTCCCCTGGAGAACCCGGAAGCGGTAAAAATAGTAAAGGGACCTAATATAAAGGATGTACCGGTAAAAGAGCCCATAAAAGATGAAATCAGAGCGGAAGTACTGCTGAAGCTCGGTGATAATATTACTACAGACGATATCATGCCTGCGGGGTCTGCTGTACTGCCGTTCAGGTCGAATATACCTGCAATCTCGGACTATGTCTTCTACAATATAGATGATACCTTTTCTTCCAGGGCCAGAAAGGCAAAAGATGCAGGAGGCGGGATTATTATAGGCGCAGAAAACTATGGTCAGGGCTCATCGAGGGAGCACGCTGCGCTGGCCCCCATGTATCTCGGCATCCAGGCGGTTATTGCCAGGTCTTTTGCAAGGATACACCGGTCAAACCTCATTAATTTCGGTATCCTGCCGTTAATTTTTGATAATCCTGATGATTATGGAAAGATCGGGCAGGGTGATGTTCTGAAAATCAGGGATATTAAAAGAAGTTTTGAAGGTGCCCAGAGATTTGAAGTTGAAGACCTGAATAACAATGAGACCGTTATATGTGTCTCCAATTTTAATGAAAGAGAAAAAGATATTATTTCAAGCGGTGGCCTGTTGAGCTATGCAAGCAGGATATGCTCATTGAAAGAGAAAGATCAAACTTGACCGGGGAACCGGGATTTTAATAAAATTTTAGTGAATAACCGACTGAGTATTATTTTTTGATGCGGCCTGTATTTTCTGTATAAAGTTACCGGTCAAGTTCCCACTCTGCTCCTGGATTATTCTCTTCAGGCATTGCTGTTCAAATTGACAAAAATTCGCCGATATTAGTACCCTATAAGTCTTAAAAAATATCGGGCCGCTAGCTCAGTTGGTAGAGCACCGCCCTTTTAAGGCGGGTGTGCCGGGTTCGAGCCCCGGGCGGCTCACCATCTTTGATTGATGTTTGTTGATCGTTCGTTGTTGGTCTTTCAGAAATACTAATCACCAACAACAAACAACGAATAACTGATTTTTTTGTCCCTATCGTCTAGCCTGGCCTAGGACATCGCCCTTTCAAGGCGGTAACACGGGTTCAAATCCCGTTGGGGACGCCAATGAAGATTCAGGGGGTTATGACAATAACCCCTTTGATATTTTTATACGATTCCTGTCGCTCTTCCCGGCGGACGGCGGATGTGGTGAAAATCCGTATGTCCGGCCCGCCGGTTCTCAGGTCTTGTTCTCTCATTAAGTATTTCCATGCAGTCCGGCCTTTCTTTCTCCTGCACAGTAGTATGTGCGGACTTAAATCATTTCCATCGTTCGCATGGCACCTATTTTCATGAATAAAGCTGGTTATATATAAGCCGGTGAGCTTTGCGGAGAACCGTTACAGGCTGCGGGATAACCTTTAGCGTTGAAGAGCAATTGGCCCCGGCCTACGACTTCCTCGCCTCCGTAGCCAAGAACTATGTTCCCTTATTCTTCTCCTGAAACAGATGCACATCCCTCTGGGGAAACGGGATGGTGATACCGTTCTCGTTGAATTTTTTGTAAATGGAGCAGTTAAGCTCGTGAATTGTCAGCCCCCTGACGGAAGGTTCAGTTACCCAGCAGAGGAGTTCAAAATTCAGCGAAGAGTCTCCGAATTCCCTGAACCTGACCCGCGGCCCGGGGTTTTCAACGACATGTTTATTCGCCGATGCTATTTCCAGTAATATTTTTTCGACGGCATCTATGTCGCTTCCATATGCAATTGATGCAGGAATCCTGACCCTGAATTTTGGAACAGGGGCGCTTTCATTTACGATCTTGCTGTTTGCAATGATCGAGTTGGGCACGGTTATCAGTATGTCGTCTCTCGTCTTGATACGGGTGCTCCTTATTCCGATTGAGACCACCTCACCCCTTTCTTTTGCATCAAGGACAATATAGTCTCCGATCTTGAAAGGCCTGTCAATGAATATGCTGATGCCTCCAAAGAAGTTTGCGGCCGTATCCTTTGCCGCCAGGGCAAGTATGGCGCCTGCGATACCAGCGGATGCAAGAAGAGGGGTAATATTTATCTTCCAGATGTTTAATATTATGAATATGCTGACTATTATGACTATAATCAGGAAGGTATTTTCTATAAGAGGAATGATATCTTTTTTGAGTCCCGTAACATCAGAGATATTGGAAATAGTATACCTGATGATAATTCTGCCGGAACTTATTATCACAATGCTCCAGATAACGGTAATAATCGAGAATACAGCCCCGTCGATATAAAAGATGATATTATCCTGCGGGTGCAGATACGAGACTGAAACCATCAGGCCGACCAGGATTATCGTAAAAAAGACGGGTCCGTGGATTATATTCAGGAGCCTGTCATCAAGGTCGGTCCTCGTATGTTTTATGAATTTCCTGAAAAATCTGTTTAAGATAAGTTTCGTAATCCCTGCAATCAATATAAAGACCGACAGGGACACAATGGCATTAAGATATGGAGAGGACGAAATGTGGAGTAGACCGGCAAGCTTCATCATTTCAATATTTTATTGGTTTTCTTCAAAAAAAACAAACTGCCGACTGTGCGAACCGGTTGACAGGGGATGTCTTATAACCGTAAAATTCTTTATTCGGTAAGGTGCTGCGATATAACCGGAAAGCACCACTGTCCAAAATATATTAAAGGATGGCTGGGGGCTGAATAAACACAATGACGGCACCTTCTTAAATACCGTTCCAGCCGTTTTAACCGTTCAAACGGTTCAAGCTGTTTAAACGGCTTAAACGGTTCGCCATAAGGCTTTCAGCCATGGCTATATTTTTATTCCGGACAGATATGAGGGAAGACCTTTATGAAACGCTATTCGACTGTACATCCTCTATTTATGTCTTTTTATTCCAGGGCGCTCTATAGAGATGTCGGCAGAAACTGGAAGGGAATTTCTTTTCTTTATCTTCTCCTCCTCATTGCCATATGCTGGATACCGGTAATGTTCAGGATACATTCGGGTGTATCGGATTTTCTTGTGAAAGAGGCTCCTGCAATCGTGAGACAGATACCCGTCATCAGAATTGATCATGGAAAGGTTTCGGTGGATGAGAAGATGCCATATTTCATTAGAAATCCCAAAAAAGATGAACCTTTGATCATTATTGATACTACGGGTCAATATTCTTCCCTCAAGGGCACAGATGCATGGGCATTATTGACTAAGACGGAATTGATTATGAGAAAAAGTCCGACCGAGATCAGAACATTCCAAATGTCACGGATTGAAGACCTGGTAATAAACCGCGCTATGGTTTATAACTGGATTGAAACGTTCAGGAAATGGTTTGCTGTCGTGTTATACCCGTTCGCAGTGCTTGCTTCATATGTATATCGCATCATACAGGTGCTTTTCTATGCATTCATAGGACTCATGTTTGCAAAGAACCTCGGTCTCAAACTTGATTATCAATCTTTGGTAAGTCTGGCAATAATTGCCGATACACCCTCTATTATAATTAATACGTTATACAACTATGTGGATGTGAGGATTCCTTTCTGGTTGTTAATATCTTTCCTGATCGCAATGGGTTATCTTTTCTATGGTGTCAAGGCCAACTCCGGCAAGGAAGTTGGTATGCCTGCCGGGGATTGATAGCGCCTGTCTGCCCGTTGCAACTAAATGGGAGATGAACCATAATTACAGACGGGAGTTCAGCCGAATTCTCAGGATCGGTTCATATCAGAATCTGAAAGAGCGGTTACAGGAAAAAATCAGGAAGAAGTAACACATCGCCAACAAACAGTTTGGTCCTTGCGGATTTGGGTGATAATTTGAGGTTCTACCGGCATTTCCGTGAGTAATAAAACCATAAACCATTAATGGGGGATTGGGGATTAGTTTTTTACCAATCCCTAAACACCAACCCCTAACTTGTTTGCCATTAGCCACTGAGCCCTTTAGCTTGCAGGCTTGCCAGCTTGCCAGCTTTTTAGCTGTCCGTCTGGCTAAATAGAGTCTGTGTATAAACTGCTGTTTTTTATTTGCGTCATGTCCCGAAAGCATTCGGGACATCCGGAACTTATTGAAAAGAATAGATTCCGGCTTAAAGATTGCCGGAATGACAGATAGAGAGACTTACTTTATACACAGACTCTAAATAGAGACTGTGTATAACTTGCCGTTTTTTATTTTTGTCATGCCCCGCAAGCGTTCGGGACATCCGGAACTTATAGAAAAGAATAGATTCCGGCTTAAGGACTGCCGGAATGACAGATAGAGAGACCGACTTTATACACAGGCTCCAAATATGCCTTTAAGCCTTTCCTCCAGCCTTAAGTTTTTTTCATGATGAAACTCTCGTGCCCTGGCACGCGTCGAGGCACAAAGGAGGATGAAAACACCTCCCATCCCCCCTTGGCAAGAGGGGGCGAGGGAGTAGCCCTTATCAGGGGGGCATTAAAGAGGGGTGGGATATTTTCGTAATAAAAAATTAGATATTGGTTGTACATGAAAATATTTTCATAAATTTTAAAAAAATTGTTGACTTTGTTGTATTATTGGCTTATTATGGATAATATGTAATACGTCTGGAGGAAATATGAGATACAAACCGACAGTTTTATTGGCAGATGACAATGAAACTTTTCTGATGTACCTTTCTGTTCTACTGCAAAGAATGGGTTTTGACGTCATTGCGGCAGATGACGGGAAAGATGTTCTCAAATTAATAAAGATTGCCATGCCCGACCTCGTCATGCTTGATATCGCGATGCCTGTCGTTGATGGTGTAAAAGTATTGAGTCTTATCAAGAGCGATGAACAACTCTCAAAAATACCGGTCATTATGGTAACGGTGGAATTTGACGATACAGTATATGAAAAATGTGTGGGGCTTGGCTGTTCGGGTTATCTATTTAAACCTGTGAGGATAAATAAATTAAGAGAAACCATTGAAGGAAATATTGTATTCGGCAGGGATAAAAGGCGCAAGCACCTGCGGTCATTACTACACAAGAGAGTAGCCCTGACTCATAACGGCAAAGTACAGGAATGCTATGCCGTCAGTCTCTCCACGGGTGGCATATATATAAGGCAGAAAGAGCCATTGCCCACGGGTTCCGAAGTTGATATTTCCATTGATATCAATGATGAAAATACACTTAATTTGAAGGGCACGGTAATCTACCAGAAAGGTCTTTACGGTGATGTTATAAAGATTGCCCCCGGCATGGGTATTGAATTTATTGATGTGAATCCAAACGAATCTTCATTATTGAAGACATATATAACTAAGTTGCTGGCAGGCGATATCCTATCCGAGCAGGATGAGACCGTGATAACGGAATAACCATGAAATCCATATCTCTGCTGTAATATTTATTAATAAACTAATCGATTCTATACTTGAGTTTTTCTGAGTAACCATGCCATATTCCGGCCGAGGGTCTTCATGGTCCGGACACCCTCCTCATCTTCCAATACTTCCCCGGGTTCACTGCCTATTCCGAGATTCCAGTAGCTTGAGCCCGGAACAATCATCTGGCCTATCAGAAAAAAATGATTAAGGGAATTGAATACATGAGATGATCCGGCCCGGCGTACAGCTACTACCCCTGCTCCGGCTTTTCGTCTGAACATATCCTCATTTGCTCGCGCTACCAGGCCGGCCCTTTCGATCAGGGCCTTCATGTTTGCGCTGACATCGGCAAAATAGGTAGGGGACCCCAGCAATATGCCATCCGCTTCGATCATCTTTTCGATGCAGTCATTGAGTGTATCCTTGTCTACTGAACAGCGGCGGTCCCTGTTCTTGAAACATTTGTAACACGCAATGCAACCTTGTAAATGTTTGCCGGCAAAGCTAATAAGCTCTGTTTCCATTCCCTCGTTTTTCAGTTCATCAAGAACCAGATTCAATAATGCATGGGTATTGCCTTCCTTCCTGGCGCTTCCGTTGAATGCTATAACCTTCATGGGAAACCTCCTTATACCGGAAATTGTTGCCGGATAACGACTTTATATACAATAATTGAAATTGTTTCAAAAAATGAAGGTACAGGTTGCAACGAAAAGCCGGGTATTAATCATGTTTGTCTTTGACGGCCCGGCTATTTGCGGGCAGGTTTATTTTAACGGTAATAAGAGCGGATTACTCGGAATAGCCTGTCAGGAAGGTGGATGGACTGCTTATCCTGAGGCCATTCATAGAATTTTCGGCAGTAGATCGTAGCAGTATGTTTAGTCCTTTTGTATAGAAGTATTCTATAATATCGAAAAGTACCATTTCGCAGCTAAGGGTGAAGGAAATGTTTGAATTTCGCTCGGATTCAGTAAAAACAATTTCACTGCTCGTAATCTTTTTTATCTTTTCAGCCTCCAATGTATGTGGCATGGAAGCGGTCGGTCAGGTCAAACAATATATCTCTTTCCTGAAAAGTAAAAGGCCTGATGTCCGGGCGAGGGCGGCAAAGGGGCTGGGAAGATTGAATGATATTACAGCGGAAGAGCCCCTCATCGAGGTGTTGGAAGACCCGGTTTCTATTGTGAGAGTCAATGCCGCCCGGGCATTGGGGAATATGCGCAGCAAACTTGCAGTTGTTCCTTTGATAAACAGGTTGAAAGATAAAGAACCTGAAGTCAGAATAAATGCAGCGTGGGCACTTGGAAAGATAAAAGACCCCCGTGCAGTTGCCCCTCTTGCAAGGTTACTTAAGGACAATGAACCGGGAGTCCGCGTGGGAGCCGCAACGGCACTTGGTGAAATAAGAGATGCCGCTGCGATAGTTCCGATGTTGGATGCATTACACGATGAAGATGCGGATGTCAGGAAAAGCATTGCGAGTGCACTTGGCGAATTCAGGAATCCGGGAGTTGTTGGTGCCCTGATCAATTTGTTGAAGGATGAAAATGCGGGAGTGCGCGAGAATGCTGCAAATGCGCTTGGAAGAATTGGTGATATTTCTGCGGTAATGCCTCTGGTTGGTGCTCTCAGAGATAGTGCCCCGGATGTCCGCAGTAATGCAGCCTGGGCGCTGGGTGAAATAAATGACCCACTTGCCGCAGGGTATCTGATCGATGCATTGAGTGATCCGGAACCGGTTGTCCGAAGATATGCGGCATGGGCGCTTGGGAAACTCAAAGACCCCGGAGCCGTGGAACCGCTGATTAACGCTTTAAATGATATTTTTCTGGATGTCCGCAGTTATGCAGCCTGGGCACTTGGTGAAATAGGTGACCCGCGTTCCATTGAGCCTCTGGTCGGTGTATTAGAAAAGGGAGACAGAGGGGTCATGGGATATGCATCTGAAGCCCTGGCAAAATTTGGTACAGCGGCCATAGAGCCTCTTATTGGGCTATCACGTTATAATGACCGTTATGTAAGAAGTTGTGCGGTGTCGGCTCTCGGAAAGATCAAAGATCTGCGTGTAATTGCCCCGTTGATTATGGCGTTGGGAGATGAGTTTGACGAAGTCAGACAAAATGCCCGGAGGGCTTTAACAGGCATTGGTTCTCCAGCCGTTGAGGCACTTATTATTGCGGTAAGAAATAATAACGGCGCTATCAGAAAATATGCAATTGATATCCTTGGGAAAATAGGAGACAGGAGGGCAGTGGAACCGCTTATCGGTTTGCTCCGGATCCAGGAGGATGAGAGTCTGGATATCAGACTGCGGGCTGAATGGGCACTGAGGAAGCTGACAGGCAAAAATTTCGGACTGGACCATGAACAATGGATGGAATGGTGGACCCGCGATAGTGGAACGGCAGATGTAAGAGATCAGAATAAATCCATTCCTTAATCGAATGGTTCAGGGTTAATTAGAGTCTGTCCATAAAGACAGACTCTCTATCTGTCATTTCCCGACTTAGTCGGGGAATCTATTCTTTTCAATAAGTTCCGGATGTTCCGAATGTTTTCGGGGCATGACAAAAATAAAAAACAGTAATTTATGGACAGACTCTAATTACCGGAGTAGATATATGTACGGATAAATATTTACAGAAGGGTTTAAGGCTCGTGGAACCCACGGTCCGTAAGGGTGTGGATCGCTGAAATATTCTGGACAATAGTGGCTGTGGTGGACAGGCTATGTCTTCCTGCTGCCTTCGTAAAGCTCATATTCAAGCAGCCGGCACTCTATTTTACCGTTGAAAAACTGTATTCTCCTCTTTGTCCTGAGTCCAACCTTCCTTGCAAGGTCCAGGTTGCCTGTAAATATGTAGCCTCTGTAACCCCCGCACCTCTGCTTGAGAAAATCACCGATTTTTCTGTATGTATTTTCAAGCTTACTAACTTCTCCCATCCTCTCACCATATGCGGGGTTAAAGATTACTATGCCTTTCCGGGCCGGTACGGGTGTGTCGGAAAAATCGCATACTTTAAATTCAATCATGTTCTCTACCCCCGCGTATACCGCATTTTCCCTTGCAGCAACAACAGCCCCGGTACTTTTATCAGTTGCTATGATCCTGCTGTTTAACGTTCCGGTTGATAGCTCCGTTGATTCATGCCTTATTTTTTCCCACAGTACACGGTCGAATCCCCTCAGATGCATGAAGCCGAAACTTTTTCTCGATAACCCGGAAGGTCTGTTAAGTGCTATCAGAGCGGCTTCGATTGCCAGGGTGCCGCTTCCGCACATGGGGTTGATAAAATCCCCGTAACCGGCCCAGCCTGTTGCAGAGATCACGGATGCTGCCAGTGCTTCCTGCATGGGCGCCTCTAAGGGAATCTTCCTGTAATTTCGCTTTGAAAGTGTTTCACCCGAGGTATCAAGATATATCGAACACTCATAATCTTTCCAGTAGATAAATATAACGGCACTGTTTCTATCAGGGCCCGAGTCGGGACGCCGTCCATATTTTTCCCTGAATCTGTCGACAACAGCATCCTTGCATTTAAGGTTTGCAAAACGGGAATCCTTTATTAAAGGGCTGTCGACAAATGAAGTAACACAGATATATCCATCTTCATATATATAGTCTTCCCACCTGATCCTTTTTACGTTCCTGTAGAATTCATTGATATTAAGTACATTAAATTTATTAATAAAAAAGAGAACTCTCTGACCTGTGCGAATACAGAGGTTGAGTTTCATAGTATCATCAAGGGTGCCCTCAGTCTCAACGCCCGAAGTGGACCCGGAAATTACCGGATAACCCAGGCCGGTCAGTTCATCCCTCAAATATGTTTCTATGCCCTTTGGGCATGTGACAAGAATTTTTCCTTTTTTGTCTTTTATCAAAAGATATCTCTTTGAATTGGATTTATTTCATTAAATAGTGTCTGTGTATAAATTGCCGTTTTTTATTTTTGTCATGCCCGAAGTCTGTAATCGGGCATTCGGAACTTATTGAAAAGAATAGATTCCGGCTTAAGGACTACCGGAATGACAGATAGAGAGACTGACTTTATACACAGACTCTAAATATGGTTCCTAACAGATAATTTTTTTATTTTACCATATATCATGGTTTGTCACTATATTATGGATATAATATCCCCGAAAAACAGAGATAAAAAGGTATACGGACTGGTAAGGCAGGCCCTTCACTCATTCCCGATCCGGTCTGAGGGGGGTATTTAACCCGCATTATCCCTGAATCGGGTGCCGGGTGGACGCCCGACATGCGGATTTTCACCACATTCGCCGTCTGCAGCAATAGTTTATTCATTATCCGGGTTAATATTTACTTGAACTTTATGTAGAGATGTGATATTTTTATGCATCATGGATGTCAGTGAGATCAAGATGAATCTGGAAAAGGCCGTGTCGCTTATTATGAAGGATAATACGCTTGATGCCCTGTATTTCCTCGACAAGATTAATGACCATACCGACAACCCTGATATGCTTTCAGGCTATGGGATGTGTATTGCCCTTGAGCGTGGCAAGGTCACTGACGGGATTGATCTGTGTTTGAAGGCCATTGCCCATGATCCCGAAAATGTATTCCACTATCTGAATCTGGGCAAGATATATCTTAAGGATAGAAAGAGGGCTGTAGCGATTGATATATTCAGAAAGGGTCTGAGATTAAGAGTAAACAATGAGCATACGAGCGAGATTAATGCAATCCTCGAAAGGCTGGGGACAAGAAAGAGGCCTGTGTTTCCCTTTCTGAAGAGATCACATTTCTTGAACAGGTATATTGGTTACATTCTGACTAAAATCGGGTTTCGATAACATTAGTTATCCGCTCCGAACGTATAAAATCGGTTATTGATGGACAGCTCAATCTGTCCGGACATCCAGCTTGATCGAATTGAGAAACAAACAGGCTATTTTTTTAAATGGAGATGAACCATAATTAATCATTATCCGGATGAGCTATGCTTTTCCTTTCGACCTGTTAACAATTTTTTCGATTTCATCTTTATCGAGAGTTTCTTCTTTGATGAGTTCTTCTGCGAGACTGTCGAGGACAGGCCTGTTAACTGCCAGTATCTCTTCGGCCTTTTTTTCTGCATCGACAATTAACCTTCTGATCTCCTGATCCATGAGCCATGCGGTGTCATCGCTGTAATGTTTCGGCTGGGCAAGCTCTCTTCCAAGGAATGGATGTTCTTCGCCTCTTCCGAGGTTTACGGGCCCAACCTTGTCACTCATTCCCCATTGTGCAACCATCTTTTCTGCAAGTGATGTTGCTTCCTTAAGATCGTTCTGTGCACCTGTACTTAGATCGTTAAATACAATCTTTTCAGCGACTCTGCCGCCCAGGTCAACGCTGAGCCTGGACATCAGGTAGGACATTGTATAGAAGTGGCGGTCTTCTTCGGGTATAAGCTGTGTTGCTCCCATTGCCATGCCCCTCGGAAGGATAGTGACCTTGTGGATGGGATCCGTTTCCGGAAGTTCATAGGCCACAAGAGTATGGCCGGCCTCATGGTAGGCTGTTATCCGTTTTTCCTTGCCACTGATGGTTTCTTCCCTGACCGTGCCCATTAGTATCCTGTCTCTCGCCTCCTCGAAATCCGCTGTTTCAATGCTTTCTTTATTGTGCCGTATTGCCATAAGGGCTGCCTCGTTTGTAAGATTTTCGAGGTCCGCTCCCGTCATGCCCGAAGTTCCCTTGGCTATGCTTTCGAGGTCAACATCATCGGATACTGTCTTGTCCCTGACATGTATTTCGAGTATCTCTTTTCTTTCCTTCCAGCCGGGCCTGTCTACGACGATCTGCCTGTCGAATCTCCCCGGACGCAGGAGCGCCGGATCAAGCACATCAGGCCTGTTGGTTGCGGCCATAACAACAACCTCTTCATGTGGTTCAAACCCGTCCATCTCCGACAGGAGCTGGTTCAGCGTCTGCTCCCTCTCATCGTGGCCTCCCCCGAGGCCTGCTCCACGTGTCCGTCCGACAGCATCAATTTCATCGATAAATATAATACTCGGTTGAGTCGATCTTGCCTTGCGGAACATGTCTCTGACACGGGATGCCCCGACTCCAACAAACATCTCGATGAATTCCGAGGCACTGATGCTGTAAAAGGGTACACTCGCTTCTCCGGCAACTGCTCTGGCAAGCAGAGTTTTTCCTGTGCCGGGAGGGCCGACAAGAAGAATGCCTTTTGGTACATTCGCCCCGAGTTTTTTGTACTTTGCAGGGTTTTTAAGAAACTCTATAGTTTCACTTAGATCTTTCTTTACATTATTCATGCCTGCTACATCGCTGAAAGTCCTGATAGGTTTAGTTGTATCGTGAAGTTTTGCCTTGCTCCGGCCGAATGTAAAGAGCCCCCCGGGGCCGCCCTGGATCTGCTGTGATTTTTTCATCAGAACGATCCAGAATCCTATTATAATGGCCAGAGGGAGAAACCCTATAATAAATTGCCAGAACAGCGACTTTTTCCCGGATTGTTCAACATTAATGATTACATTCTTTTTATTAAGGATGGAAAGGAGGTCTTCACCCTGGAATGAGGGCAAATAGGTCTTGAAAAACTTGACGGATGTCTTAGCAGTATCATTCGGCAATCCTGTTTTTATTTCATTTTTGAATTTTCCGTTAATCTCGAGCCCCCTGATAGTTACTGAAAATATATTGTCACCGTTCAGCTGTTCAATGAATGTGCTGTAACTTATTTTGAAGTATGATGGCCCACTGAGATAAAACCTGCCCCAAAGGCTCATGAAGATAAAGACAAGGGCAATGGCAAAAACAGATCTCCATTGGGGGTTTTTCAGTTTGTCTGAAATTGTTTTTCTTATATCTTTATTTGTATTATCCATGATGTTTTTGTGCCCCGTGCGGAAAATTCTTTAATCAGGATCTTCCGGCGCATTTTCTTTATTATACTTTATATAGTATTTTTTTTCCGGCATAAGGTCAATCCGACTCCAGTATCAATACCAGACGGTTTTGTGTGACAATACCGGAAAATATTTCCGTTAACATGATGATCAGATATGAATAGTATGATTAGACTCAGTGGATAAATTGCTTTTTTTTTGTTCCTGTAATGCCCCGAAAGCGTTCGGGACATCCATATCCCTTTGAAAAGAGCGGCCCCCGGCTTAAGAACTGCCGGGATGACAGGCAGACACAATGACTTTATACACAGCCTCTAATTATGTATAATGATAATGATGACGGAGTATATTTTTGAAGGTGGAATTCCCGCTGGTTTTGGGAGTTAAAGTAATTGAAGATGTGAAGTTATGTATTCCTGTATGGAGGTGATCTTGAATAACATGCGTCTTTCGACGACGATGAGAATGTTGAAGTATCTGCCGTTGATCTTAATTATGTTTCTTATTGCATTGCCCGGATGCAAAGAAAGAAAAGAGAGTGACAGGATAACGATCCGCTTTGTTTCCTGGAAGCCCAACCAGCCGGAGGTCTGGAAAGAGATATTAGGGATCTTTGAAAAAGAAAACCCTGATATCAGGGTAATTCGGGAGATTGGGCCCCATTCCTCAACTGCGTTTCATGACCTTCTTACCCAGAAACTGAAAAATAAGAGCAGGGATGTTGATGTATTCTTTATGGATGTAATATGGCCTCCTGAATTTGCTGCTGCCGGATGGGCATTGCCGCTTGACGGGATGTTCCCTCAATCAGAACGGCGGAAATTTCTGGATGGGACAATTATTGCTAACACATATAAAAACCGGATCTATGGCGTACCTCTTTTTATTGACAGTGGGATGCTCTTTTACAGGAAAGACCTTTTAGATGAATACGGATTCCAACCGCCCATAACGTGGAACGAGATGGTAAAACAGGCCGGGGAAATAGTAAAAAAAGAGAAGCAGGGAGGTAGTGATATATACGGTTTTTCAGGCCAGTTCAAGCAGTACGAAGGGCTTGTATGCAATATGATGGAATACATTCTGAGTAATGGCGGCCGGATTATAAAACTAAAAACCGGCAAAAGCGGTTTGACGGAAAAACCTGCTCTGGATGCAGTCCGGTTTGTGAGGGACAGAATAATCGGGAAGATCGCACCAGAGGGTGTCCTGACATACCAGGAGCCTGAATCACTTGATCTCTTTATTCAGGGCAAGGCGGTTTTTTTGAGAAGCTGGCCCTATGCCTGGACCATATCGAATGATCCGGAAAAGTCCAGGATAGCCGGGAAGGTCGGCATTGCAAAGCTGCCGCATTTCAAGGGGGGGAAGAGCTATTCGGCTTTAGGCGGATGGCAGCTCGGTATAAGCAGTTACTCAAATAACATAAAGGCGGCATGGAGGTTTGTAAGATTCCTTACGAGTAACAGGATTCAGAAACTTTATGCGATGAAGGCCGGAAAGGCTCCGACCAGGAAATCATTATATAATGATCCCGGCATCCTCAATATGAATCCCCACTTTGCATATATGAAGGACGTCTTTATTTCGGCTTATCCCAGGCCGGTGTCTCCCCTATATCCGTCTATTTCAAATATTTTACAGAGGTATTTCAGCAAAGCCGTCTCAGACCCGAACTCGGATATAGAAAAAGAGGCGGCATCGGCATCGAGGGAGATTGACAGGATAATTGCCCTGACAAAATGAGAATTTCCATAAATACAAGAGAGGAGGTTTTTGCTGCTGTTTTGCTGATTCCGTGCCTCCTCTTCGTTGCAGTCTTCGCTTTCTACCCTGTCCTTTATTCCGTCTGGTTAAGTATGCACAGGATAATCCTCAGTCTTCCTGCACTGGGCCGGAAATTTATCGGGCTTGGGAACTATGTTGAATTGTTTAAAGATGAGATAGCGCTTCATTCACTGGCAAATACATTTCTCTTCGTTATTATCTCAACGTTATTCGAGGTGTTGTTTGGCCTCGTGATTGCCCTGGTGATCCACAGGCATTTCAGGGGCCGGGGCCTTGTGAGGGCTGCGGTCCTTGTGCCGTGGGCAATCCCTACGGTTGTTTCATCCCAGATGTGGAGATTTATATTTAACGATAAATATGGTCTTGTAAACTTTCTCTTCTACGGTTCGGATGTTACGCACTACAGGGCGTGGCTGGCCGACCCGTTTTTTGCATTCAGTGCAATAGTTATAGCAGATGTATGGAAGACATCTTCTTTTGCAGCGTTACTGATACTTGCAGGACTTCAGGCCATCCCGAACGAGCTCTATGAGGCTGCGAGGATAGACGGAGCAAATGCCTGGCACCAGTTCCGTAGAATTACTCTGCCGCTTTTAAGGCCGGTCCTGCTTATTGCGCTCATCTTCAGGACGATGGACGCCTTCAGGGTGTTTGATCTGGTATTTGTTATGACCCAGGGGGGGCCTGCAGATTCGACAAATGTACTCCAGTTTTATGGATACAAAAAGATGTTTGCCGAAGGGCTGATGGGATATGGCTCAACGATATCGGTGCTTGTATTTGTGATAACATTTGTCGTTGCACTGCTTTATATCAGGGTGATCGGATCAGGGCTGATGCAGGGAAAGGTATGAAAAGGAAGACCGTCTACAAGATGCCCGGGATTCAGGGGTTCAGGCGCGTAAAGATATCCGCATTCCCTGTCCATGGAATCCTTGAATGCTATCCGGAGAAAATTGGATGAAAAGGCTGTTTTTTTATACAATAACAATTATTATCGTATTTTTCAGTCTCTTGCCGTTTCTATGGTTTGTAGGCACTTCGCTCAAGACTGAAGTAGAGGTTACCGCCATTCCGCCTGTTGTTATACCGGCAGGCTCGCTCGATTTTTATCGTTCAGGCATTGAGAAATATAATTTATTACATTTTCTTACGAACAGTTTGATTGTTTCCGGCATATCGACGTTAATTACGCTGTTTATCTCGGTCTTTGCAGGATATGCCATTGCCCGGTTGAGGCTGAGGTTTAAAGGGGTGATAATGGGTGCGCTCCTGACTGTATCGATGTTCCCCCAGATATCCATAGCAGGCCCGGTATGGAGGTTACTGCAGTCTCTTGGGTGGTTGAACAGCTATCAGGGTTTGATTTTTCCATATGTGACGCTCACACTTCCTCTGGGCGTATGGATTGTGGCAAGTTTTTTCAGGGAGTTGCCTGAAGAACTGGAAGATGCGGCCAAGGTTGACGGATGCACTCATTTCCAGATACTTTACAAAATAATTTTACCCCTGGCAGCACCCGGAATATTTACAGCTTCAATCCTTGTCTTTATTTATGCATGGAATGAGTTCTTTTTTGCCCTATTGATAATGACCCGGCAGGCCTACCAGACACTTCCCGTTGGGATTGCTCTATTCCAGGGCCAGTATACCCTCCCATGGGGTGAGATAGCGGCGGCATCTACGGTTGCCACGGTCCCATTGGTGCTTCTCGTGTTTTTCTTTCAGAAGAGGATTGTCAGTGGTTTATCGGCAGGAGCGGTGAAAGGATAATTTTATGGCAGGGGTTAGAATAAGGAATCTGTCAAAGTCATTCGGTAAGATTGAAGTCATTAAAGATATTTCCTTTAATGTTTCCGAAGGTGAATTCTGTGTGCTCCTCGGCCCATCGGGATGCGGGAAGTCGACTGTTCTCCGGCTGATCGCAGGCCTGGAACAACAGGATCAGGGAGAGATATTTATAGGAGACAGAGAGGTGACTAACCTGACGCCCCGGGAGAGGGATATAGCTATGGTATTTCAGAGTTATGCCCTGTACCCGCACATGAATGTCTATGAAAACCTTGCCTTTTCACTCAGGATGAAAAAAACACCGATTCAGAAAATAGACGAAAAAGTTAAAGAAACGGCCATACTGCTCGATATTGAAGAATTACTGGGCAGGAAACCAAAAGAGTTATCAGGCGGACAGAAGCAAAGGGCTGCAATAGGGAGGGCTATTGTAAGAAATCCGAAACTTTTTCTGTTTGACGAACCGCTGTCAAACTTGGACGCCAAGCTGAGGACCGCCATGAGAGTTGAGCTTGCGGGCCTTCATAAAAGGCTGGGGAGCACTATCATATATGTAACCCATGACCAGACAGAGGCGATGACCCTTGGGCATAAGATTATTCTCCTTAATAATGGAAGAATACAGCAGGTCGGAACCCCGGAAGATGTGTATGAAAGGCCGTCGAACCTGTTTGCAGCATCTTTTATAGGCAGCCCGCAGATAAATCTCATAGAGGGTTCATTAAATTCTATTAACGGCGACCTCAGGTTCAGGGCCGGGGAATTCGAGATTGATGTGAGCCACAGGCATGAACTCGGGAAATATGAAGGAATGGAGGTTACAGCCGGTATCAGGCCCGAGGCGCTTGTTCCGGGCAGCGGTCCTGTAAAAGGTGTTATAGAATTTGTTGAGCGTCTGGGATCCGAGACGATTCTTTACTTAATGGCTGGAGGAGTAACCATAACTGCACGGGTTCCGTATGACTTTAATGGCCGCAGCGGCGATGAAGCGGTATTTTCAATATCGGAAAGAGGGATGCATTTTTTTGTGGGGGATAAAAGGGTTGACCGGGTTAATACCTGACCGGTTGCTATCATAACATCGTATACCCATTTTTAATATAATGGAATCTCAAAAGATTAATATCAAAAAGTATTGGAAAATCCCCCCTTGCCCCCTTTTCTAAAGTGGGGGATTGCTGTTTTCCCCTTTGGAAAAGAGGGATTAAGGGGGATTTGTCACTCAATCCTGTTATGCGTTATCTTTCCCTATGGCCTTCTTTTTCCGTGGCTCTCTGTCTTTGATGCTTTCTGAACGGTTCACGATGTTATGATATAAACCCACTTAACTATCAGTCTTCAGTTATATCTGTTCCCTATTATAACCGTAGCAAGGGAGTGGTTATCTTTCATAAAGATTATGCCGGGATCGGAATATACGATTTCATAATTCTTGCTTACAGAAAAAGTTGCGGATGTTGTCATCTTATTCAGGTCGATGCAGTTGATGATTTCCCTGGAATTCATTATAGTGCCGGAACATATTGAATTGCGGCCCAGTGTGGTAAGCCCCGACCGGATTACTTCAAACATGCGATTTTTTCTGAGGTCGAGGAGCCGGGTATGCAAATCCAGCCAGTCTCCGGACGAAGCAATATCCGTATCCTCCATATCGTGATTAAATCTGAAAGGCAGGGGCTCAAGAGTGGATAGATTTATTATATATCCCAGGCTGGAAAGGCCGTAGTAACTGTTATCGGATTTGATAATATTACCTGCTAATACCGTTCTTTTTCCCGTATTTAGATTTATTTTTTCTGTGAGGGATTTGTATGGAAGAAAGAGACTGTTTTTTACGAGTATGGGAGCAATGTTGAATGGGGAGAGTAATATCTTCTCATAAATTTTTCCGGATGTAAAATTCTGAGCAAACAGAATACCTGCTGTTTTGTAATTTTCAGATCCATCATTTGTGTTTAACTCCTGTCCATATACAATGGAATTTTCTGAAATATCCCATAGTTTCACATTGCCTGTCCTGATTACCGCTGTAAGAGATTTTTCGAGGTCCGGATTTATTGAGTAAATATAGATGCCGTTCTCTGTATTGAATGTCAGAAGGATTGAATCATTAAGAATTTTGAGTTTGTCAATATACCCGTTCCGTGACAGATCGATATGTCTGAGCAATTGGAGTTTTCTGTCATAAATAAATATCTGGTTATTGGTTAATACAACGAAGTAATCGGAGAATTTGATCACTTTCCTGATTATAAGTGCTCCCTTCATGTCTGCAAGGATAATCCGGGGATGGCTGTTCCTGTGTATACCCTTTAGTACAGGGGAGAGGTCTATCCTGGAGACCGAACCTTCCGCTTCAAAAACAGGCGTTATTTCAGAAGACATATGCAATCTGTATGGGATATGATAAAAATTTTTGATCTGGAACACTTTCTTTAAATTTATATCTAAAAGGCTGTTTGAATCTGTCAGGAAGTACCTTCCCGTATAAGCAATTATTTTGCCTATGGAACTGTTTATACTTCCGCCTGTTCGCAGGGATTCAAGGATTTTTCTGTATCTGTCGAAATTGTACACGAGCAGGTATTCTTTTTTTATTTCTCCGCCTTCAATCTCCTGTGCCCTGATAAAAAAGCGGTCAGCACCGCACTGTCTTATCAGGGCATTGCTGAATCTGCCGCCTTTGAAAAGATAGCTTTTCTTGTTGGAGTTCCTGTCCAGCACGGTTATGTAAAGCCCGTTGTTTCTGTTGTCAACGGAGATGAATCCGGTTTTCTTGATCCTGGGTGCAATATCCAAAGCCTCAATTTTGCCGACCCTGCTGCCTGTATCTATTCTGTATATAGTGCTGAATGTGCCAGGCTCTTCGGGCCGGGAATCCTTCTTTGTGTAGAGAATGGCCAGGAGTTCTTTTGAAAACACGATTTTCCTGACCCTGAGAGATGGGGGGAAGGGTATCTTAAAAATCTCGTATAGTGATTTATTGAAAATCCTTATATATTTTCCATCAGAATCCAGGGCGGCCAAAACAGTCCCCGAGTGATAGATATTATTTATGTTGTTAATGCGATTTAAGAAGTGTCCGTCATGATTGTATATTGAAAGATAGAATGTTTTATCCTGTTTGATAATAAAAAAATAATGCCCGCTAAAATCTGCAAAATTGGTTATAACCGGGTTGTTTTGACTGGGTGCCGCCCGATTTCCGGAATTGTTCAGTTTCTGGTATAGCCTGATAAAGTCCATTGAATAGCTTACTTTGAGGGGACCCGTATATATGACATTTTCGCTTTCCCTGATTTCTTTGATATCAACAGGATGATAAATGGCGGGTTTTACAAGATAATCCCCTGAAAACCATTGCAGGCCGGGCTGGCCTGTATTAAACGGTGAGATTATTATGGAAGCAGCAACTATTATGTAGAAAGGGATCAATGCTGCCGATGCCGCTTCCCACGGAACATCGAAAGGAGGAAGCCGGACGCTTTTTATTAGTGATAATGAAAGCATCAATATAAGAGAAAGCAGCGAGGGAACAAGAATATATGTATGTCTGAGTTCAAAAAAATCGTTAATCCCGGCGAATAATACTGAGTTTATAATAAAGCCCACTAAAAAAAATGATGCGGACAGGAGGATGGTTCTGAGTAATATTAAAACACTGTATTTTCTTAAAGTTACATAATAATGATAACTAAGTCCTGTAATAAAGCCTATAGTACAGACCGGTTTTATCCAGGATGCTGCTACGAATGCATATGCGGATTCATGGATAAACGAGAGTGATGTAATGGTTAACCCGATCAGGCATGCAAGTGATATGGCTACAGGCTTATTTTGATAATTCATATGGCATTTGTTATATAGCTGAGTACACTATTTATAAATATGATTGCGTATTATTCTCTTCAGCAATTGTTTAATCCCCCCTTTAGCAAAGGGGGGCAGGGGGGATTTGGAAAAGGTTTAATTATAAAATCCCCCTTCATCCCCCTTTTCCAAAGGGGGAGACTGCGCTGTTACGATATTCTAAATTTCTTAGCATTAAAATGCGTCACCGAACTTACGAACAAGAGCACTAAAGTAGAGTCTGTGTATAAAGTCGGTTTCTCTATCCGTCATTCCGGCAGTCTTTAAGCCGGAATCTATTCTTTTCAACAAGTTCCGGATGTCCCGAACGCTTTCGGGGCATGACAGGAATAAAAAACAACAATTTATACACAGACTCTAAGTAATGATATGTCCGGAGATTTTTCAGATCGTCAATCCCTTTTTGCATACGACATCTCTTGTCTGTGCGACAGCGCTGGTCGCTATGAGGCGCACCGGCAATAAGGGTTATGATAACGGCTGAAAAGCCGAAGACATGCATCCGGACTCAGCCCTGTCAGGGGATTACTTTATTCAGAGGATATTCCACAATACCGGTTGCCCCTGCTTTTTTTAGTCTGGGTATAAGCTCCCTTACAAGTCTTTCTTCTATTATGACATCAATATCATACCAGCCTTTTTCTGTAAGCTCTGAAATCGTCGGCGAGTGCATGGACGGAAGTAAACTGATACTTTTTTTGAGACCGGATTCGGGGATATTCATTTTCAGCCCGACCCTTTCTTCTGCTTCAAGCGCGCCCTTAAGAAGCATAACCATGTTCTCGATTTTCTGTTTTTTCCACCGGTTTTTCCAGGATGTTTTATTGGCTATAAATCTGGTGGATGATTCCAGTATTGTCTCGACTATCCTGAGGTTGTTTTCTCTGAGAGATGTGCCGGTTTCAGTGAGTTCGACAATTGCGTCTGCAAGATAAGGCGGCTTGACTTCGGTTGCGCCCCATGAAAAATCCACCTCTGCCTTGATACCCTGCGATTTGAGGAATCTTTTGGTGAAACCTACAAGTTCAGTTGCTATCCTTTTGCCTTTGAGGTCATTAAGCTTCTTAATAGCTGATTCGTTCGGGACTGCTACGACCCATCTCACAGGCCTCAGACCGCTCTTGGCATATTTCAGCTCTGCTATTGTTTTGACATCGGCGTTCTGCTCCAATATCCAGTCATAGCCGGTCAGGCCGCAATCCAGTATGCCGTCCTCCACGTATCTTGCCATTTCCTGGGCCCTTATCAACATGGGTCTAATCTCGGGGTCATTTATGGAAGGATAATAAGAACGGGACGAGACGGAAACCTTGTACCCGGCTTTCTTCATGAGGTTGAGTGTCGACTCCTGCAGGCTTCCCTTGGGCAGGCCGAGATTTAACACTTTTTTATTCATCAGTTAAGCTCCTTGTTAATATAATAATTTTAACCATCGTATTATACAAAAACAGAACAAATTAACCCAAATAAATGGATAGCGAGCGGATGTGAGCGAATATAATAATAAAATCTTCCCTGCATTAGATTACCGGCGGCCTGCCTGTGCGTGCCGCACGCAGACAGGCGGAGCCGCAGGGAAGATCAATATCATTCTTGACCCGGTTGAGACAGGTCTGATATAAAAGAAACGAAAAAGTTCAAAAAGGAGATCAGCATTGGTATTAACAAGATGTTAGAATATAAATTAAAATATATTATATGCACAACGTTTGCGTTCCCCGGATTCCGGGATACATAAGGGGGATATAGTGTGAGTATATGGCCTTAAAAAAAATAGGATTATACGGCGGAACATTCAATCCCATTCATGTCGGGCACCTGAGGAGTGCCGAGGAGGTGATGGAAATCCTCGGTATGGATGAAATCCTCTTTGTCCCTTCATTCAATCCCCCTTTTCCAAAGCGGGGGCTGGCCTCATTCAGACATCGGCTGAATATGGTTAAAATAGCAATCCGTGATAATCCTTCATTCGGTGTTTCCGATATCGAATCCGGAATACCCGGTAAATCCTTTACCGCCCATACTATTGAAGAATTGAACAGAAAATTGCATGGTTGCAGGCTTTATTTTATCATGGGAGCGGATACCTTTCTTGATCTTCCGGGCTGGTATAAGCCGGACAGGCTTTTTGCATTGGTTGATTTAGTTGTAATGCTGAGACCCCCGTTTGATATTGCGCAGTTAAAACAGAGCCCGTTTCTGGATTCAAATCAGCAGGAGAGGCTTGCGGCGATGAAACAAAGAATAAAAATATCTGTCGTATCAGGTTTTAAAAAGAAGGTTATCTTCCTTAAGACTACCTTGCTTGATATATCAGCGACAAATATAAGGACTCTGATAAAAAAAGGCAGGAGTGTAAAATATCTGTTGCCTCAAAGAGTAGAATCTTATATAATTTCTAATAAGTTGTATCATTGAAATCATGAGACAATCCGGTATTTAGCTCAAATTCGTTATCGGCGTTCCCGGTTTTTTGCCGGAAAGGAGTGGTAATCTTAGATAGTATTGAGAAGGCACGTCTTGCTGTTAAGGCGGCGCAGGATAAAAAGGCTTCTGAACCTGTAATTCTTAAAATTAAAGATCTTACAGTTGTTGCAGATTATTTTGTCATATGTTCCGGTGAAAGCCGGACACAGGTCGGAGCGATAGTTGACTATATCGAAGAAAGGCTTTCAAAAGCCGGGGAAACGCCCCGTTCTATAGAGGGGGCAAATTATAAGAACTGGGTTCTCATTGATTATGGTGATGTGATTGTTCATGTCTTTGAAAGTGAGACGCGATATTATTATGATCTTGAAAAACTCTGGCTTGATGCGCCCATAATAAAAGTTTAATGAAAATAAGGATTATATGGGCGGGTAAGTGTAAAGAGCATTTTGTAAAGGAAGGAATCAGTAAATATCTGAACCTCTTATCACCATTCTGCAAATTGGAAATTATTGAGATAAAGGAATCGAAAGGAAAAGATATAATCAGGTCACTCAGAAAGGATGGAGAGAAAATTATTAATGCTTCTTCCGGTTATGTGCTTCTTGATGAAGGAGGAAGAGAAATGACGTCAATCCAGCTCTCGGATTACCTCTTGAAATCGGGAGACAGAGATTTTGTTATAGGGGGGGCTTATGGTGTAAGTGAAGAAGTGACCGAAAATGCGTCGGATGTGCTTTCTCTGTCAAGACTGACATTCACGCATGATATGGCGAGGTTGATCTTGCTTGAGCAGATATACAGGGCATTTACAATTATAAACAGGAGAGGTTATCATCACTAATGGGTAAATTCTTGACGTTTCTGTTCATTGTTTTTATCGGCGCTTTAGGCTATTTTGCCCTGCTCAACAGGGACCAGGTGGCAATTATAGTTGCACAGGGGCACGCTTATGAGATACCGAAAGTTGCTCTTGTTCTCATATCATCTGCCATCGGGGCATTGTTGATGTTGTTTGTATTTGTAGTGCGGGATACAAGGAGATTCATATTTACAGTCCGGATGCAGAAGAAGGCAAAAAAAGAAGATAAAATAAAAAACTTGTATGAAAAGGCACTGGATGCCTATTTTGCTGAAGAAATGGATGATTCCAGGGTAATTCTCGAACAGGTATTAAATGAAGACCCGGACTACATTAAGGCTATTCTTAAACTGGGGGACATTGCATATAGCCGCGGCGATTACAAGGCTGCCTATGAATATTACAGCCGTGCTGATTCTATAGACCCTGACAGGATTGCAACGCTGTTCGCTCTTGTAAAAGTTAAGACAGCCGCTGGTGAGTATGCTGATGCGCTTGCTTATGTGGATGAGATTCTTGATGACAATGAGGGCAATATGAGGGCGCTGAATACGAAAAGGAATCTGCTTGACAGCATGGACAGATGGGATGACCTTGTGTATCTTCAGAAAAAGATAATAAAGAAAAAACAGACCGAAAATGAAAAAGAACAGGAACAAAAGAGACTTGTCGGATATCAATACGAGTACGGCCGGCACAGTCTGGAGAGCGGAGAACTTGAAAAGGCACAGAAGGCGTTCAGGGCTGTCTTGAAACTTGACGGCAACTTCGTCCCTGCACATCTTGGCCTGGCCGAGGTGATGTACAGGGAAGAAAATACCGAAGACGCAATAAATTATCTCGAGAATATTTATGGCCAGACCCTTTCCCTTATCGTGCTGGCCAGACTTGAGGACCTGCTGATCGCGACAGGGGAGCCGTCAAGATTGATACGCATCTATAAGAACAGCCTGGCCGATGAGCCTTCCAATAATACACTGAAGCTCTTTCTCGGAAAGCTTTATCACCGCCTTGAAATGCTGGATGATGCAATTGAGATTCTTGAGGATGTGGATTCTGCGGCAATCTATCCGGAAATAGCTAAAATAATGGGGAACATCTACCTGAAACGGAAGCAGCCGGAAAAGGCTGCAGAAGAATTCAGGAAGGCTGTAGACATGAAAACGGCTTTCAGGATGCCGTACTGTTGTTCGAACTGCGGTTTTTTCTCTGTTGACTGGTCAGGCAGATGCCCCTCGTGCAAGGAATGGGACACCTTCAGGTTTGATATATTTGCAAGTTGCAAATTCAGAAAAGATTAGGATTTTGCCCAGTCGTACTTTCTCCGTTTTCTTTTATGGATATATTTTTCTGCGGACAGTGCCGCAATGCATCCGTTTGAAGCGGCAATAACGACCTGCCTTACCTCAACACATGTAACATCACCTGCGGCAAAGACACCGGGGATATTAGTTTCCATCATTTTGTTGGTAATAATGCATTTATCGTCGCTGATGTCAATGGTAAAATTCAGGAAATCAACTATAGGTTTGTTTCCGTGCAGATAGACAAATACACCGTCTATCGCCATCTCTTTTTCTTCATCCTTTTCAATATCGCGTAATATGATCTTTTCGACAACATCAGTGCCCGTTATCTTTGTAACCTTATGCTTTTTGATCACCGACAGGTTTTTTTTCGCAAGCACGGGATAATCGTCAGGGACCTTCAATTCCTTTGAAGGAGCAATGAGGTAGACAGTTTCAGCAAACCGTGTCAGCACTCCGGCCTCCTTTACCGCCTCTTCGGAGTCCCCTATGACACAGACCGTTTTGCCCTTATAAAAGGCGGCATCACAAATGGCACAGTAACTGACCCCCCGGCCCAGGAACTCCTTTTCCCCCGGGATCCCGGGTTTCCTCCCCATGGAGCCGGTTGCGATGATAATGGATTTGGACTTATATATCTTGTCGATAGTAAATATTTCCTTTATCTCTGAATTCAGATTGACCCCGGCTACCTGGGCTTCTACATATTCAGCACCAAAGCTTATTGCCTGGGTTCTGAAAGTCTCCAGCAGTTCTTTGCCCGAAACGGGCTCAGGGAGTCCAGGGTAGTTTTCTATCTTGCCTGTGAAAGCAAGTGCCCCGGCTGTAGAGGATTTATCCAGTACAATAGTTTTTAAATTTGCTCTTGCTGCATATTGGGCTGCCGACAGCCCCGCCGGCCCCCCACCGATTATTACCACATCATAAATTATATCTTCTGTCATGATTCCTCCGGTAGAATATTGATAAAATGATTCTGAATAAAATAATATCAGAGAGAGTGCATAATGTTCAAATATATTTATGGCATTTTGGATATAATCGGGTATAATTACATGTTGTGCTAAACTTGAAAGCGGCGTATTTTGTCGTCATTATCGGGAAGATCAATGGATAACGAGCGTATACCCCGTGGGTTTATCACGGAGAAGAACCTCTTTTTTTACCCCCCTTTAGAAAAGGGGGGCAGGTGGGATTTGAATCAGGGAAAAACATGAGCGATATGGAATCAATTGTAATTAAAGAAATCTCCCCTAACCCCTCTTTGCCAAAGAGGGGATAAGTATCGGGAGTTTTTACCAATTCAATGGATAGCGAGCGGATGGGAGCGAATATAATAATGCAAAAATTCCTTGCATTAGATTACCGGTGGCGGAGCCACTGGGAAGATTAATGTTCTTTTTGATATAAGTATATTTTCTTAATGCATTTTTTCTTTTAAGGAATCCATGAAATGATTATCAGGCGTCTCGTGAAAAAGAACATCCGGATGATTAAACCGTATCAGGCAACGGAATTAGAATGCAGGGTCAAGCTCGATGCAAACGAAAGCCCTTACGGTTTTGGAGAAGCGCTTGCAGCCGCAGAAGGTATAGAGACAAACCGCTACCCGGACCCGGAGGCCGGAGAACTGAGGAAAACCCTTGCAGGGATGTGGGGAGTAAGGGAATCAAACATTCTCCACGGTAACGGGTCGGATGAGCTTATCTATTATCTTGTCGCTGTTTTTGGCGGTCCGGTGATGTATCCGCGGCCTACATTCAGCATGTACGGCATTATTGCCGGTATTATGAATGAGGAAGCGGCAGGAGTGCCGCTTGGCAAAGGATTTCAACTGAATACCGGGAGGATGGTAAAAGAGATAAGGGAGAAGAAGCCGCGCCTTATTTTTCTGAGTTCACCAAATAATCCTACAGGCAACTGCTTTGAACGGGATTCCATAATTAAGCTGATAAAGGCTGGCAAGGGGATAGTCGTCGTGGATGAAGCGTACCAGCCATTTTCATCACAGCAGAGTTTTGTAAAGCTGATTAAGGAATACCCGCGACTTGTTGTTATGCGGACACTCAGCAAGGTCGGGCTTGCTGCATTAAGAAGCGGTTTCATTGTTGCACAGAAAGATATCATAGATGAAGTCAACAAGGCAAGACTTCCGTTTAATGTAAATTCCCTGTCCCAGGCGGTGGCCATGCAAGCCCTTGGGAACAGAAGGAAGTTTCAGGATTTTGTAAATGCAGTTGTGGAAGAGCGGCATCTGCTGTTCGACAGCCTGGACAGGCTTGAGGGTGTACAGCCGTTTCCTACAGATGCAAATTTTATATTGTTCAGGGTGAATAATGCGGAGAAGGTATATAAAATGCTGCTGGCGAGGGGGGTGCTGGTGCGTAACGTGTCCGATGCAGTAAAGGGTTGTCTCAGGGTTACGGTTGGAAGGCCTGAAGAGAACAGGATTTTTGTTAATGAGCTGAGTAAGATACTGAAGAGGGTATAGAACCTCCATGAATATCCGTTTCGAACATATTAAGGTTCATACTGTATAACAGATTGCCGGTGCCTGACCGGCTCTCTTCGTGTATGGTATACTATTAGAAATAGATTCATTCCGGAAGTCGTGATAATCACGGAGGACCATAATGAGAAAAGTAAAGGTTAAAAGGAAGACTGCTGAAACCGACATATCGATCGATCTTAATCTTGATGGGGACGGTAAATACAATGTCAATACCTCTATTCCCTTCCTCGACCATATGCTGTCGCTGTTTGCCATGCACGGCTTCTTCGACCTTGCTGTAACCGCCAAAGGTGATACGGATGTTGATTACCATCACCTGATGGAAGATGTCGGTATTACGCTGGGAGATGCAATTAACAAAGCTCTTGGAGAAAAATCGGGGATACGGAGGTACGGTTCAGCGCTCATTCCCATGGATGAAAGTCTCGCCGAAGTGGTTATTGATCTCAGCGGAAGGCCCTTTCTTGTATATCGCGTGAAGCCTCACAGGGGTTCTGTCAGGGATCTCGAGGTCTCTCTATTTGAGGATTTCTTCAGGGCGTTGGCCAATCATGCGATGATGAACCTGCATATCATTACCAGGCACGGAAGGGATCTCCACCATATATTCGAAGCGGTCTTCAAGGCATTTGGCAGGTCACTGTCCCCGGCCGTCAGGATCGACAAGAAAAGAAGAGGTGTCCCCTCTACCAAAGGAAGATTGTAATACGGGAGAAGATTATGGACATAGATATTTCGCCGTATTTAAACAGACTGGCGGGTGTTTATAAGGAAATAGATAACGAGTATGAAAGGGTTGCCGGTCTTTATGACAACTTTTCATGTGAAGGGTGTGAGAATAATTGCTGTGATACCGTCCTCTATCATCATACACTCATTGAAAACCTCTTTCTGATCGAAGGATTTGGAGAGATAGATGATGATAGGAAAAAGGAGATAATAAGCCGGGCAAAGGATTATGTTAAGGAACTCTCAAAGAGGCCGTTCGACATGACGGGATTGAGTATCATGTGCCCGATGAATTTTAATGGATTGTGTAGTATTTATGAATACAGACCGCTTATTTGCAGAATACATGGCCTGCCCGCCATGTTGAAATCCCCGCAAGGGGGGGTGCAGCACTGGAAGGGATGCCTGAGGTTTCAGGATATGCATGGACAGAATATCTCACATGAAATTGACCGCACCCCGTTTTATACGAAGATAGCCTTCATCGAAGGTGATCTTAGAAAAGAGATGGTCTTCATGCCCAACCATAAAAAGACCATTGCAGATATGGTTATCGACCAGACAAAGGATGAAATTCCCCTTATCAAAAGATTGAATCCCTCGGACTTCCGCTGAAATAGCCGGATATTTACCTGCTGGAACATGGGGATTTTCGAGAAAAAATGTATAAATTCAAAATAACCGATTCCGTAGTTTCATTTAATATCCTGTCCGGTATCCTTGTATTTGCCATGACCGGGGAAAGCTTAATATGAAGATTGAAGATGTAAGGAAGGCATTATGGGATGATGTGACCCATGTACTCATTGACATGGATGGCACACTCCTTGACAAGTATTTTGATGACTATTTCTGGAGCCGGCTCGTCCCGGAAAAGTATGCCGGGAAGAACGGTATATCGTTCGACGGGGCAAGGGATCTGCTGTTCTCCAAATACAGACAGCATGAAAGAACCCTTAACTGGACCGACATAGATTTCTGGTCCGGCGAACTCGGGCTGGATATCCCGGCGCTGAAAGAACAGATAAAACACCTTATTGATGTGCATCCTTATGTAGAGGAGTTTCTTTCTCTCCTTAAAGAACATAATAAGAAAGTGATAATGGCTACCAATGCTCACTATAAGACAGTAGCTCTGAAGATGAAGAAGACCCGGATCGGACATTATTTCGACAGGATTGTCACCTCTGTGGACATGGGATGCCCTAAAGAGCATATCCCCTTCTGGGAACGGGCGGAGAAAGTGGCCGGGTTTAACAGGGATAAAACCATGTTTATCGACGATACTGAGGAAGTACTCCAAACTGCAAAAAGGTTTGGTATCAGATATATAGTATTCAAGAGTCTGGCGAGTTCAAAAGAACCACCGGGCAACTCAAATTCTTTCGTTAATATAAAAAGATTTAAGGAACTCTTTCCGTCCACGGACGGACATTCAAAAGCTGGCAAGCCTGCAAGCTGACAAGCTAAATGGCTCAGTGGCTAATGGCAAACAGGTTAGGGGGTAGGGGTTGGTAAAAAAATAATCCCCAATCCCCCATTAATGGTTATGGTTTTATTACTCACGGAAATACCGGTAGAACCAAAATTTTTTTATCCGGACCTTTGGCAAAGTTAAATGACGATAAATGACCTCAGAAAAATCGGGTCGCAGTTACTGGAGATGGTTCCCCGGTACAGGTTTGCTGAGGATGCGCAGGTTGCCCTGAAAAGAGGTGCAGGGGGTGACAAGTCATTCCCGATGGATATCAGGGCTGAAGAGATTATCTTTTCCTGTCTGAGGTCACTTGATGAGCCACTTCATATAATTTCAGAAGAACAGGGCATAGAGGATATTGGTAAAGGAGGGTTGAGTGTCATTATCGACCCGGTTGACGGCAGCAAGAACGCAATAACCGGTCTCCCTGTTTTCAGTACTTCAATTGCGGTTGCTGAAGGAGGCAGGATAGGCGATATAATTATGGGTTATGTAATAAACCTTATGAACGGTGATGAGTTCTGGGCCGAGAGGGGCAGGGGTGCTTTTTTAAACGGCAGACGGATAAATACGCAGGCGTCTGATGAGTTGATAATGGCTTTATACGAAGCGCAAAATCCTGCAAGGGATATCTCGATGGTAATGACGATTCTGTCAAAGTTCAGGAGGACACGTTGTCTTGGATCGGTTGCCCTTGACCTCGCATATCTGTCGATGGGTGCTGCCAGTGCCTTTATAAATCCATTTCCCTCGAGGAGTTTTGATTTTGCAGGAGGCTGGCTCATTGTTAGAGAAGCCGGGGGTGTATTTACGGACATGTCAGGCAATGCACTGGAGAGTGTGGAGACGGGCCTGGTACATTCCGCCCCTTTGCTTGTCTCGGCAAATGAAAAAATTCATGATAAATTATTGAAATTCATATCTGTCTAATATCTTTTGTGTTTTTTCGGCATACCGTTTCCTCCTGTGAAGAGAGGTCCTGTTATCCCGGACAGCAGTGATTGGAATTAATCAATGACGAATGAATTTTTGTACGTAATCATGGTAGGACTCCCGGCAAGGGGTAAGAGTACCCTTACGGGGAAGCTTAGCGAAAGCCTGAGACGTGACGGGATAAGCACCGGTATCTTCAACAACGGAGACCTCAGGAGGAGACTGAGCAAGGAAAATACCAGCTACCCGGAGTTTTTCAATCCGAAGAATAAGGCAGCGGCAGCCCTCCGCGAGAGGTATGCTATTATGAACCTGAACCACGCAAAGGCGTTTATAGAAAGAGGCAGGCGCAGGAAAAAGGTTGCGATAATCGATGCCGCAAATGTCAGCGCCAAACGCCGCAGAATGTTGCTTTCCGCTCTGCCGGAAGACAGGGTCCTCTTTATTGAATGTATAAATAACGATGAGGAGATAATCGAGGCCAATATACGCTACAAGGTAGATACTCCTGAATTTGCGAATATAACAAAAAAAGCCGCTATCGCCGGGTTTAAAAAAAGGATAAGTTATTACGAGGGTATATACCGGCCTTTACACAGAGAGCAGAGTTTTATAAAAGTCGATACGTTCAATTACAGGATACTCAGCCAGAAGGTGAACGGAGGCATGCCGTTTCTTGACCGTATACGTGACTTTCTCGTTACCCCGTTCATAAAAAATCTTTATCTCATCAGGCATGCTGAAACTTTTTTCAATCTCAGGGACAGGATAGGTGGAAATTCCAGGCTTACTCCTGATGGACTGGCCCAGGCCCGGGGGCTGGCAAGACATTTTGCAAACAGAAAAATACCGCTTATTTTTACATCTGCACTGCAAAGGACAATCCAGACGTCAAAGGCGATAAAAGAAGCGCAGCAGGATTGCAGGATCCTGCCATTCCCTGAATTCAATGAAATAAACGGCGGCGTTTGCGAAGGAATGTCCTATATGGAGATCCGTGAGACGATGCCTGAAGTAGCAGAGTCAAGAAAAAGGAACAAATACTATTATGTTTATCCCGGAGGGGAGGGGTACGTATCAATGGAGGAGCGCATAGAGCGGGGAATCAAGAAAGTTCTTTACCTGAGCAAGTATTCCGATAACATAATGATTGTTGGTCATCGTGCCGTAAACCGGATGATCCTGTCATATTTCGTCTATAAGCGCAGGGAGGATGTTCCATATATTTATATACCGCAGGACAGGTATTATCATATCCGGATCAGTCAGAACAAAAAGGTATTTGAGTTGAAGAAATTTGGATGAGGTTGTTTTATATATTAAATATGTCCGAGGCTGCATATCTGCTGGCAGTATATAGCGGCAAGCCGCCGTTTAATATATTCAGGTGAGTCTCCAGGGCGATATCCGGCCTGTTGTTGTTTTCAGACAGGTGAGCCAGACAGACCCATTTCATCCGGTCACAATCTGCTGACTGAAGCAGTTCGGCTGATTCCATGTTGGACAGATGACCTGCGGGCCCACTGATCCTTTGTTTTAAATAAGCAGGGTATGTTCCATGTTCGAGCATCTCCGGATCATAGTTGCTTTCCAGAAATACGGCATTTAGTGAGTTGATTACCTTATCCAGACCATCAAAGACATGCCCGAGGTCGGTCAGTATTCCGAGCCGTTTACCGCCTGAAGATACAACAAATGCAGAACCTTCGGTTGCGTCGTGGGGAGTTGGAATTGTTTCGACCGATACACCATCGAATCGAAGCTTGTCGCCGGGACGGAAAAAAGCTATATCGGATATCTTGCCGAGATCCTGGCACCTGTATGCGGCATCAATTGTTTCTTCGGTAGCATAAATCGTTATACCGTATTTTCTATGATAAATCCCCGCACATCTGGTATGGTCGGAATGGTCATGCGAAATGATGAGAGCATCGATATCTCTTATATCGATATTATGGGAGGCTAATCTTTTCTCTGCCTGTATACCGCTTATCCCGGCATCAAAGAGAAGCTTGACCCCATTTGATTCGACATAGATGCAGTTCCCGTTACTCCCCGATTGAAGAGATATGGCCTTCATAACATTCGTTGCATAAAGGGTAACAAATTGTACAATAATTGTCAACGTCACGCATTAGGCAAGAGGGTTTCGGGAAATGGTTTTTTTAGTGGACTGATAATTTTTTTTCCTTTTGTATCCGCAATGGTTGCGCCACCCGGAATTGTGATCATTTGTCAATTATCGACGGCCTGTTGACCCCTGTCTCCCCTGCTTCTGTACCGATAACCTCCTTTTATCCCTTTTTTCGAAAACACAATCTGCCACAACTGATTCCTTCTTGACCTGAAACTGCCCGCACATGAAAGAAAATAATAGGTCCACATGCGGTAAAACCTCTCATCATATGTATCTTTGAGTTTGGTCCAGTTTTTTGTGATATTGTTGTGCCAGGCCATCAAAGTTTTATCATAATATTGCCCAAAGCTATGCCAATCCTCGATTACAAACAATCCCTCGGCTGCCGAGGTGATCTGTTTTGCCGACGGTAGCATTGAATTCGGGAAAATATACTTATTAATCCACGGATCCGTTGAATGCACAGAAGTGTTTCCAGCTATCGTATGCAACAAAAAGAGGCCATCTGCTTTTAAACATCGATGGACAACTTTCATAAAAGTCCTGTAGTTTTTGTACCCCACGTGTTCGAACATGCCTATCGAAACAATTCGATCGAATTTTTCTTTTAATTCCCGATAATCCTTCAGTTCGATCTTAACATCAAGCCCCTGGCAGAATTTATTTGCAAATTTCACCTGCTCCCGGGACACCGTTATGCCATGTATATTTGCACCATATTTTTCAGCTGCATATTTTGCAAAACCACCCCAGCCACACCCGATATCTAAAACCTTCATACCCGGACTTAACCCCATTTTCCGGCAAATTAAGTCCAACTTGGCTTCCTGTGCGTTATCGAGTGTTTTCGCGTTTTCCCAATAACCACAAGAATAGTTTAACCCTTTGTCCAGCATAATAGAGAAAAGATTATTGCCGATGTCATAATGCCGCTTACCAACTACATAAGCTTTTGACCTGTTTTGAGCATTTATTATCTTTGCCTTGAGCATGGCCCACAGGAATAGTTCAGTATTTGTTTTTACTTTCTTGTCTAAGCGATTTTCCAGGATTCTTTCAAAGAATTGATCAAGGGCTTCACAATCCCACCAGCCATCCATGTAGCTTTCCCCCAGAGCAAGAGAACCTCCTGATAAGACCCTTTCATAAAAATCGGGGTTGTGTATCCGGATATCCCAGTCTCTGTTCCCGTTAATCTGAACACCCGAAGGATCAAGTATTTTCTGTAGAATTTCTTTTGCTTTTGACTCCTTCATGTGATTATCCTTTGTTCAATTTTAAGCCATATAACTCTGCATTATACGAAATTCTTTTTTTTAAAGAAACAACTTACATGGTATTCGTAATTGGTCTCTATTATCATAATATGCGAAGTTCATATTTTCTGATTTTTGTCATTTTGTTTAATAACTCCTGAAGGGGACATGAATATGAAAAATGAGCTATTGCCTGAATTTCAGAAATATTTACTTTCAAAGAGCCTTGTTAATTAAAAATATATCACTTCTTATGCCCGCCGTGCAAGTAAATTGTTAGCGGGTTTATATCATAACATCGTGAACCATTGAGAAAGCATCAAAGACAGAGAACCACGGAAAAAGAAGGCCGTAGAAAAAGATAACGCATAACATGATTGAGTGACAAGTCCCCCTTAATCCCCCTTTGCCAGAGGGGGAAAGAGCAATCCCCCACTTTGGGAAAAGGCGGCAAGGGGGGATTTTCCAATGCTTTTTGATATTAATCTTTTGAGATCCCATTATATTAAAAATGGGTATATGATGTTATGATAGCAACCATTTAGTCTTTTCAATAATGCGGTAAAAGTGCAGGCCTGCCAAACAGAAAGCCATATTCTATACCCTATTGCAAATAAGGGTTTAATAAGTGTCCCTGACCCCGGTATCATCCCGAGGTATTTTAACTTGCAATTCCCTGTAGCTTGCCTCCCTGTGCGTAGCACGCAGACAGGCTGCAAGGGAGGTGTAGTGAACGGAACTCCCCTTTTTTGTTATTATTTATATATATGAATATCCCCGAATTTTTCTTCAGGAAATCCAGAGGACATCTTGGTAAGACCGCATTTATCAGTTTTAGTGAGGAGGGACGAATTGATCTTTCTTACATGGAAACAGTCTCGTCAGTCATGGATCTGGCTGCTTTCCTCTCTGGAAAAATTAAAAAGGGCAAGAAAATCGCTATATGTGCAGAGAACCGTCCCGAGTGGTGTATCGCGTACATGGCAATACTTACCATTGGTTGCATCGCGGTACCCGCAGATACCGAACTTGGCGAGAAAGAGATAAAAAATATAATTGAGGCTTCCGGGTGTATTTTTTCATTTTGCAGCGACAAGACCGTTGATAAGATTCGGGCATCGGGAATTCCGGATTCGGATATCTTCAATATCGATAAGCACTTTAATGAAATAGCAGAGGGATCTGATATTGACCTGAATGCATTTCTTTCTAATATTTCCCCTGATGACATTGCATCGATCATTTTTACGTCTGGCACTACCGGGGCACCGAAGGGGGTTATGCTAACCCATAAGAATTTCTATTCCGATGCAATTGCCGTTATGGATACAGGTATTATTTTGGAAAAAGACAATGTCCTTTCCGTACTCCCCCTTTATCATACATATGCATTTATGTGTACCTTCCTCGTGCCGCTCCTGGTTGGGGCTACGGTTACGTATTCGCCTTCCCTGAAGGGGCCGGACATAGCCCGTGCCGTCAGGGAAGGCGGTGTGACAATACTTGTCGGTGTGCCCCAGTTGCTTGACCTGTTTCATTCAGCAATTGTGAGGAATATAGATTCAATGACTTTCATGAAGAGGTCCGTTGCGCGGGCGCTGATAAATGTCAGCAGGTTTGTGCGTGAGAATACCGGTCTTAATATCGGCCGGAAGTTATTTAGACAGGTTCATGAACGTTTTGGGAAACAGTTCCGGTTAATGGCATCGGGCGGTGCAAGTCTGAATGTTTTGACTATCGGGGGGCTTGAATCTTTCGGTTTTACCGTACTTGAAGGATATGGCCTTACGGAGACATCCCCGGTGGTAACATTCAACCCCCTGAACAGAGCCAGGCCCGGTTCGGCGGGAATCCCCCTGAGCAATGTAGAAATCAGGATTGCCGGAGACCGCAAAGACGCACAGAACCCCGAGGGGGAAGTGTTAATAAAGGGCGATATGGTGATGAAAGGATATTATAACATGCCGGAAGAAACCGCAAAGGTATTAAAGGATGGATGGTTTTATTCGGGTGATCTTGGATATTTTGACGAGGACGGATATCTTTTCCTTACAGGCCGCAAGAAGGACGTGATAGTGCTTTCTTCAGGAAAAAACATCTACCCGGAAGAGATAGAGGAGGAGTACCGGACACTGCCTTTAATCAATGAAATATGTGTTCTTGAGATGAGACAGGGCGATACAGTCACACTTCATGCCGTCGTTGTCCCGGATTTTGAGTATGCAAGAGCTGCCGGGATTGCAAATCTTTATGATGCATTGAAGTGGGACATCCAGGGGGTCTCGCTCAAACTCCCCTCCTACATGAGGATAAATGGTTTCACTCTCCATACCGAGCCTTTCCCGAGAACCCGCCTCGGTAAGCTGAAAAGGTTCATGGTAAGGGAGATACTTGAGAAGATTGAATTAAATGAAAAAGCTAAAGAAGTAATAAAGCCGGAAGAACTTGACGGTATCGAGAAAGAGGTAGTCAGTGCCGTTGCCCTCTTCGCTCATGAGGGAATGCGGGTAAAACTCCGGGATAACCTGGAACTGGACATCGGGATCGATTCGCTGAAAAGAATAGCCCTGTCCGCTGAACTTGAACGGGTCTTTTCGGTAAGACTTCCTGAAACATTTATGACTGATATCCAGACAGTATCTGAAATATGCGACAAGTTGAAACAGTCCGAGCTTGAGAGCGTGGAAGATTCGGAAAATGGTGGGAGATCGTTTAGAGATCTTCTGTTGCGCAGACCCGGTGATGATCAGATAAGATCCATCGGTCTCGTACAGGGGCTGATATCGAAAGCTGTTATCTGGAGTGTACTAAGGGTATTGAAGTTGTTCTTCAAAATATATTTCAGATCGACAGTAAAAGGGGTGGAAAATATTCCCGAATCGCCTTTTATCCTGGTTTCCAACCATTCAAGCTATCTGGACAGTTTTATGATAGGGAGTCACGTCCCCTTTAAGGTATTCATGAATCTCTTTTTTCAGGGTGCCCGGAAGTACTTCCGGACAGGACAAATGAAGTGTTTTGCAAAACTTGCCCATGTTATACCCATAGACCCCGATGCGTATCTTGTATCGGCGTTTTCACTTTCCGCCCATGTGCTGAATGAGAAAAAGTCGCTCTGTATCTTTCCGGAGGGAGGCCGTTCATTTGACGGAAACATCATGCCCTTCAGGAAGGGCATTGGAATTCTTGCTGCCGAACTGGGCGTGCCTGTCGTTCCGGCCAGGATCCATGGAACGTATGAGTCGATGTCGCGGGGAAAGGCGTTTCCGAAAAAGACTAAGCTTACCCTGTCGATCGGTGAACCAATTACTGCCGATGTGATAGATAAGATCAGGGAAAAGGGTGGGGATGTTTATCAGGAGATTGCGGATTTCGTGAAGGTAAGGGTAAACAGTTTGTGAAAAAATTTTTTGCTGCCCCCCTTGCCGGGCTTGTCAATGTGCCGTTTTTTTAATTATATGATAACTCGTTAATGCCATGACCTCATTTGCCGTCAGCGAGGAAAAGAACAGGTGGCTCAAAGATAAAATGGCCGAACTCGGTATCCTCGAAAATGATATCGAGGAGAAGTTCGTGCGTTCCTCCGGCCATGGAGGGCAGAAGCTTAACAAGACCTCGTCATGCGTTTACATTAAACATGTACCCACCGGAATAGAAGTCAAATGCATGAAAGAGAGGAGCCAGTCGGTTAACCGCTTCCTCGCCCGGCGGGAGCTTGTTCAAAAGATCGAAAAACTTTCCGGTAATATAACTAAAGAAGATATCAAGAGAGAAAAAATAAGGAAACAAAAATCGAAAAGACGAAGAAGGGCTGTAAAGAAACATCAAACGAAACTTGATGCCGGCCAATAATTCTCATTCAATTGAGTCAACGCCTTTATTACTTTTCCCCCATAATCTACACAAATTGTATCATATTTTGTTTATTTACTTGAAAAAGAGCTATATACTCCAGTAGAATTATGCCATTGAAACGATAAATGTAATGGAAAACACAATCAAGACACTTTTAATCTTAATTCTATTATTTATCCTACCCTGCCCATATGCTTTTGCCAATGATAAACTGGAGCATTTTGGTATATCATCAATTTTTGGCGCAGTGAGCGAGACGTATTTTCATTATAAAACAGATTATGAAGCTGGCGGAAGAATAATAGGCGGGACAATTTTCGGGACGATTCCCGGGTTAGTAAAAGAAATAATTGACAGCACTCAGGAAGATAACTGTTTCAGCGGAAAAGATATGGCGGCAAATATTGCAGGTGCATTTGCAGGTTCAGTAATTGCTAATTTGATTAACACTGAAATCGAGATCCATCTTGATAAACGAAAACACAGGGCAACAATTTCATTTCTATACAGATTTTGACTTTGAAATCATTGTATCCCGTGTCCTGTTAATTACCCGGACTGATCTCCGATGACTTGACAAGTTCCGAAATGGAGTATTACAGACATTAAGTGTTACCCTCCAATTTGTCCGAATAATAAAACCTGCTGCTTCTTTGGATAAGCCAATGAGTCCGTCTGCCTGTCTTAACAGGGTCTTACGAGAGTATTATTTCTTTTTCTTCTCGATCTCTTTAACTATGTCTGATATTTTATCAACAATAATTTTTATTGCCTTTTCGCCTTTTTGGGCGGATGCCTTTTTTGGATTGCCCCATACGCCGCCTTTCCAGAATTTTGTGTAGTCTTTCTGGACAAAGGGTTTGGGAATCCTGGGGTATTCCTCTTTTGCGCGGCCCTTGACCAGTTCAGGGGCAAGGTAAAGTATCATCGATGTCTCGATCTCGCCGGCGTGGGAATCGTTTTCTGTATCCGCGATATCCGAGAGTTCTTTCCAGAGGAGGTCATATGGTGAAAAGGCGGCTATCTTAATTCCTTTAAGTTCTTCCATCAGCTTTTCAGCCGTCTCCTTTAATGCGGACATATGCATACTGCCGCCATGGCCGGAAATAAGGAGGAAGTTCCGCAGCCCTTTCTTGTAAGCATCCTTCACGATGTCATAGGAAAGGTGGCGGAGTGTCCGGGGCGTGATATTGATCGTCCCGGGATGATGCTTCGTTGTTGTACACACACCGTAATAAACAGGAGGTGCAAGAAAGACCTTCTTCTTTATCCTCTTCAATGCCTCATAAATAATAAAAGTGTCTGTCTTAACAGGCAGGTGGCTTCCGTGTTCTTCAACCGTACCGAATGGGAAGACTATCGTCCTGGTCTGCTTAAGATATTTTTTGAATTCATCCATGGTTATGTCTTCTAAAATTATCATTATTAACCTCTTATATCTTTTTGATTTCCATTTTACCAGATTAAGCGTCCTTTAGCCACGGATCAGCGCGGATATCCGCAGTTCGGCACGGATTTAAATAACTTTTAAATTTTCTATCAGTGTTCCTCCGCGTAAATCCGCGGCTGAAAGAGTCTTTATTTGCCACAGACTCTCACAGACTTTTTTAAAAGATTCTTTATTAATTTAAAACCATGAATCTCCATTTATTTTTCTCTTCAGCCCTAAGCCTTCAGTCTTTTCTTTTAGTCTGTGTCCGTCTGTGGCCAAATATGCCTTTAAGCCTTTTCTTCAGTCTTTCTTTAATCCGTGTAAATCCGTGGCTGAATATCTCGTGGCTTTTAACCTGATCGTGTTATTATATTAATATGCCTCGGGTACTAATCATATCTCTCATAGCCGGGATGGTTGCGATTATCGTTGCAAACAAGAAGGGCAGGAACGTGCTGGTCTGGTTTCTGGTGAGCTTTCTGTTTCCGCTGTCCGTGGTGATTCTCTTCTTCATGCCGCCTCTCGTTACGCAAGGCAAGACCAAAAGATGTCCTGATTGCGGTGCAATTATGTCTGAGGGGGTTGATGTGTGCAGGTCATGCAATCATGAGATGCCGATTAATATGGTCAAATGCCCTTCATGCGGTGTCATAGTTAAGGACCAGGGTACGTGTGATAGCTGCGGCAAACCGTTATGATGTATTCCATGTTCGTAAAACCTCGGATGCTTCACGTTTTTTTCATTCTTATATTGTCGTATTCTCTCATAAGCTGTGCCCATGTAGTCTCCGAAGAGATGAGGGCAAAAGCAGACACGGGATTGTCGCCGGAGAAGATATTCAAAAATCCTGATTCATTTGCGGGGAAGACGGTGATCATGGGCGGAGTAATAATAAGTGCCAAAAATGAGGCAAGTGGTACTTATATCGAGGTGCTTCAGAGACCGCTGGACAGCCGTGGCAGGCCGGAACGGACCGATATGTCTGCCGGCAGGTTCATCGCGTTCAGGGATGGATTTCTTGATAGCAAGATTTATTCTCCCGGAAGACAGGTTACAGTTGCAGGTGAGATTACGGGCGGTATGTCCGGCAAAGTTGGAGAGATGCCGTACAGGTATCCACTTGTAAAGATAGAAGAAATTCACCTGTATCAACCCGGCCGGAGAATCCCCTTCAGCTTTTCAATAGGGATATGGCATATCTTCTGATTAATCGAATTGCTTTTGTTTCCAAGCTAATTTAGAGTCTGTCCATAAAGTCAGCATCTCTATCTGTCATTCCGGCAGTTCTTAAGCCGGAATCTATTTTTTTTTCAATAAGTTCCGGATGTCCCGAACGCCTTCGGGACATGACAGGAATAAAAAAACAACAATTTATACACAGACTCTATTTATTCCCGGATACCTTCATCATGTATGATTTACCTCATAAATACTGTTCCTTTACCTGGTGACCAAAACAAAAATCCTGTATCTCTGATTTATGTTGGATAATGAAACATTGTCTTGACATAAATTCAAACATATGCTAAATTATTTATAATAAAAGGGAGAATATAATCATGGATAAGTTTTATAAAAATTTAGGGGTAAAGATTAAAAAGATAAGAGAAAGAATAGGCTTATCCCAGGAAGCATTGGCTATAAAGTTGGGAATAAGCAGAGTCGCTATTTCACAAATAGAAACCGGGAATAGAAAAATTAGTGCGGAAGAGATAGTTAAGCTTGCTGAAATATTTAATATTCCTACGGATGTTCTGTTGGATGTTAAAAAAGATATTGAGGTTATATTTGAAAAGTCCATGAAGAAGACAGAAAGAAAACAGGAGATTAGGATTAGTGTTCCTCAACGGAATCTGCAAAAATTCAAGGAGATATTAATTTATATCCTTGAGAAAGTCGGGTCTAAACCGAATGTAGGAGAAACAGTTCTGTATAAACTTCTTTATTTCATGGATTTTAATTTCTATGAGAAGTATGAAGAGCAATTAATAGGGGCAACCTATATAAAAAACCATCATGGACCGACACCTAAAGAATTCATGAAGCTGGTAAAGGAAATGGAGGGTAAGGAATTAGTAAAGGTGTCGGATAACTATTTTCAATATCCTCAGACTAAATATTTGCCTTTAAGAAAACCCGATCTTACCCAGTTCAAGGCACACGAAAAGGAAATTATTGACGATGTTTTAAATAAATTGTCCAATATGAATGCTTCCGAGATCAGCGAGTATTCCCACAACGATGTTCCCTGGCAAACTACGGAAGACGGAGAAATTATTGAATATGAATCAGTTTTTTATCGAACTTTGCCTTATTCGGTGAGGAATTATAGTGAAGAAGGTCTTTAATGAAATACGGAAACTCACTGAATTTGAAAAAGATTTCAAGAAGCTGACGAAAAGGTTTAAAACTCTCGATGATGATATCAAAACTTTTATTAATAGACAGCTCAAACTTACTCATAAACTTGGAATTGACAATAAAGGAGTTGTTCATATCCCCGGGTCACGGATTGGAAATCCTGAGATATATAAAGCAAAAAAATTTGCTTGCAAAGCCCTGAAAGGACGTGGAGGAATGAGTGGCATAAGAATCATATATGCATATTATGAAAAAGAAGATGTTATTGAGTTTATAGAGATTTATTTTAAAGGCGATAAGGCAAACGAGGACAAACAACGAATAATAAAATATTGTAGCTCAAAGAGGAAGAGTACAGGAAAGAATTGAAGAACATACTGGAAACATCCCGGGGGATATATTAAACATTGGCTTATTGAGTCATAGGTATATTTATTCTGTTACAGATATTGAACGTCAACAAAACATAGCAGTATCAATCAGTTATGCCAATTTTCCTTTGTAATTCCCCCGAATGTCTGCTATAATGCGCTTGTCGGTTAATATATTGTTATGCGCAAAGGAGATTGACCGGTGACAACTGGTAAGCAAACGATCTGGCGGTTAGTTCAATCATGCGCAAAGAAACTTATAGACATGGGGAATACGCCCTTTACCAGATCTGATTTAATAAAGTGCGTCCGTCGAAAGAATCCACGTTACGAAGAAAACTCAATAAACCCAATAATCCAAGGGATTACCGATAATCTCCGTGGCGGTGCTCCTGGGGCAGTAGGAAAATACATATTGCATAGTGTAGGAAGAGGGCTCTTTGTCCTTCGGAACGGCGTACCACGCAAGCGGGCACAAGCCAGAGCTACGACAGCATCGAATACAGAACAAAAGGATGAGCTTGGGTTGCTAAGAGCCATAGAGGGAGAATACCTAACGATAGGGAAATATCATTTTCACAAAATCTGCGATATACGGCCGGAGCAGGACAACTCGGGAAGGATACTGGAGCTATTGCCCCAAGATCGTTATAACAACAAAGATAATCTTCCACTAAATAAGTATGGTGCAGGGCCATTTTGTAAATTCAAAATACCCAATAACTATAACTTCCCAGACGTATATGCGCTTGTGATTAGTGGGAGTACAAAATACATAGGGGAATGCGAGAATCTGAGCTCTCGATACAATATGGGTTATGGGAATATATCACCAAGAAATTGCTACGCGGGTGGTCAGGAGACGAATTGCCGAATAAACAACCTCATTTTAAAAGTAGCAAAGTCTGGTGCCACTATATCACTTTGGTTTCTGGAGACGGAAGATTACAAGGCAATAGAAGCAAATCTTAGAAGTTCGGAGACACCTGAATGGAATCGCGTATAAAGTTTACGCATAACAACGCCATCAACTCGGACTGGCGATTCCGCTGCGCTCCATTGCCAGCCGGTTATGCGGAGCGTTCCCCCCTCCGCTTTGCTGCGGGGAGAACCAGGCACTCGAACGGATGCCCTCCGGGCACCGCTCAGCGCCGCAATGTGTAAGATAATAAAACAATAACGCTTGACATTATTAACATTCGGTGGCGCATCTGCTTTGAATGGCGTGAGGGAGATGCTTACAACGTAGAAATTGTTGACTATCATTAGGAGGTATTTATGGTCAAGCAAAAATTAGCATCAATTCACCCTGGTGAAATTCTTTTGGAAGAATTTCTAAAACCCATGGGTATTAGTCAATACAATTTGT